>DASVAI010000223.1:0-2842 GCA_036376445.1 Acidobacteriaceae bacterium | reverse complement strand
TTGCTCAACCGTATCCTCAAAAAGGGCGGCAAATGGATCGCATGCGACTTCTTCTATCGCGAGCCAACTCACGAAAAATCCTGCCATGTGTGGGACGAGTTTGTAAGTAAGGTCAAAGCGGAAGGATGGGCCATCACTTTTCAGCGCGATATCACCGCGAACGCCGCCCCGACGCTCCGCTTCGTTCACATGTGGGCGACCCGTTTCGGCATCCCCCTCATGCACTTTGCCTTCCACAAGTTCCAGAAAAAACAGCCGGGTCTCCATCATCTCCTGCATGATGCGCTGCAGTCGCTGGAATCACTGGCGAACCATGGCATCGGGTTGATCGATCCTGCGGCGTTCGTCAGCAAGCATCAATATATGTTGCTCACTCTGGAACGTGCGGAGAGCAATCGCATGTAGCTTTCAAATGCGTGTGGAATGTTCTGGAGGGCGGCAGTCCTTCTATGAAGCCTTTGCAGTCAAGCCGCGGAATTTGTCATTGCTCAATCGTTCATCGCTTTTTCCTTCTACAACGGCGTTGTCTGGCGGCGCACCGGGACTGGTCCCCGCTGTGCTGCCGCTGGAACGTCGCGACCGTTTGAGTCTCAACCTTCTATTCGGGCTGCCGGGATCGCACGTCCATCCCGGGCCCATTCAACTGCATACGCAGAGCCGGGCCCATTCTCTGCGACAGCATCGACATCTCTATGGACTGCCTCAGGCTGCCGGCTCTATTAACTCAAACGACTTATCGGTCACGCTCGCTCATCCTGGCTGTCTTTTCCCCTTCGAGAAGAAACTGGCTCGTTTAAGGCCTCGCGTGTCTTCCGGAGGGGAGAATCTCATCGCCGCCTGCGGCTTTGGCCGCAGTCCTTGTTCTTATCGCGATTAACTCATGTCATGGCCGTCGCGGCCTGCTGGCGTTGTTGGTGCTTCCAATCGGTGCCATCGCGGAGCATCGCCCACAGCCAGATCAGCAGATGCCGCGCCACCGCGACGATTGCCTGCTTGCTGCGCTTGGGACTGGTTTTCCTCACCCGCTGATAAATGGCCTGCATCGCCAGGCAAGCGCGTTTGCCGCTCCAGGCCGCCTGCACCAGGTATTTTCGCAGAAGTCCGTTTCCCGCGCGACTGATCCTCCCATCGCGGTCCATCTTGCCGCTCTGGTACTTCTTGGGCGTGAAGCCGCCATAGCTGGCCACCTCCCGCCCCCGGCCAAAGCGCTCTGGCTCATCGATCATCGCCACCACCAGCTCCGCTGTCCGCGCTCCCACGCCCGGCACCTGCTGGAGGCGCTGCACACGCGAGTCCTTCTTGGCCAATGCGTTGAGCTTTGTCTCCACCGTCTGAACCTGCTCCATCAGTTGCTCCAGACGATCCAGTTCCAGCTTCACGATGCCACGCCAGGACTCCTCGCCACTGCATTCAGTCAGCGCCCGGCCCATCGCCACCAGCTTCTGGTAATCCTCGCCGCTCCAGGCCTTCTTGCCTGATGCCAGGCGAATATCCTCCTGCAGCAGCACCGCCCGCAGCCGGTTCTTGATCGAGGTCATCTCACCCATCAGAGTGTCGCGATAGAAGATCAACTGCCGCTGCTGACGCACCTCCTGCCTGGGCACATGCACCTCTGAGCCTTGCTGCATCATCGCGATCCGGCACAGCTTCAAAGCATCCTGACGATCGGTCTTTTTCTTGACCTTCTGCCACAGCCAGGGCTCGTCACTGGTGTTGAGCACCAGCAGCTTCTGATTCCGCTGCTCGCACAAGTCCCTGACCCATCCAGCCATCGGCCCTGCTTCGATGACCACCAGATCGCACTGGGCCTGCTCGATACGCTTAGCGAAAGGTTCTTTGCCGGTGACGATTGCCTGGTACACCGCTTCGCCGGTATCGCTGTCCAGAATACAGGACATACTCTTGCTCCAACCCATATCGATGCCGAGAATCTTCATTGCCGGATCTCCTTTCGGTAAACGGTCATTGGGCGATCCACGAGATCAGCCCGCATTTTGATTGGGACTATGATCCCGCAACCGACCGCCGATCGGGAGATCCGGCTTCATAGTTTCTCTGCCGCCGCGAATCTCGATAATCATCACTTCGCTGCAGTCGCAGCGTCGCAGGAGCTACGCCCTCCAAATCTGTTGCACACATCATCAAGTTTTTATTTTGACTTCCGCGCCAGTCGCTCAGTATGATCCGCCGCGACAGGTGAAATATGCTTCTTCTTAAGACCAATTCATTCTCTTGCCAGCGGACCATAACAAGTGGCCGCTCCAGTTACCGGCGCTGAGTTTCTCGGCGTCAGATCGTTCTTCACAACTAAAGAACAGATGCGTGCCGAGCGATGAATTCATGCGCTTCGTCACGCCTGAAGCTGTTTCGTTTAACTGCGCACTCATCACAGCGCTACTGCGGAATGACACCTCATCCTTTACCTCGTCGTGGTCGTCGTAATCGCGACCATGAAATTGAAGCAGTCGGTGTTCTCATGTCGTATGAAACCTCAGAATCTCTTGTCGCGGATCGACCGATCCTGGAAATGATCGGCGCCGATGGTGCCGGGGAAGCAAACCCCGGTGACATCAAAACAGTGCTGACAACGTCGTTGCCGGCATCGCTGATTTTCACCGAGCGCGCGGTGGCAGCGCTTCGTGCAGCCATCGCCGCTCGTCGGTGCGGTGCGTACCGAATTTTCCATTGCGTCTATTTCGACCTTCATGATGTCGATGACCATCTTGCCGCGCTCGGCGAGTCGGCGCGTTGGGAGCCACTGCCGGCAGGCTTGCCGACCGGCGAGCCGCTCTGCACGCTTACGCTGGACGGTTCCCATGCGAAGCTGTGGGAGCACGGCCTG
>DASVAI010000221.1:0-4859 GCA_036376445.1 Acidobacteriaceae bacterium | reverse complement strand
GAGATTATCTTTGAGCGCTTCCAGCAGGTGGATGCCTCGGATTCGCGCTCCATGGGCGGTACCGGACTCGGGCTCGCCATCTGTCGTGCCATCGTGGAACAGCACGGCGGCCGCATCAGCGTGCACTCCAGGCTCGGCAAGGGCAGCGTCTTCACCTTCACAATGCCCCGGTCGATGAATTAAATTTCGCGCCAGCTTCCATCCCAGATTCACCCCACGTCATTCGTTCTCTCGTGCGAGCTCGCTTTGGCAGGCGCCTGATGTTCGGCACCAACCACATGTAATAGCCTGAAGGGAATCGCGATGGCCGTGGATAGGGTGAATTCCGCGCGTCATTCCTTAGCCACGGAGAGAAACGCGACATCCTTATTCGAACGCGGCTTGCTTCTACAAGCTGGGCTAGGAGAAAGGGAGAGACGCGACACTGAAGACCCTGCTTGCCGCGCCATCGTGGAGCAGCACGGCGGCCGCATCCGCTTTGCTCCTAATGTTATTGACTGCACCTGACTCTCCATGCAACTGTTAGAGCCGTCAATCTGAGACATCCTCGGTGCGGATCGCTGACCTCATCCTTCCCGTATTTGCAGTGATCCTGACTGGCTGGATCGTCGGCTATACGGGTTACCTGTCGCGGTCGTTGTCTGAAGCGCTGATTCGCTTCTCCTACAACATCGCAATGCCGGCATTGCTGATCGTCACCATTGCACAGGAGCCAAGTCATTCGCTCTTCCGATGGCGCTTTCTTGTTGCCTTTGGTGGCGGCTCGCTGCTCTGCTTTCTCCTCGTGTTCGGCATCATGAGTCTTCGCCGTTCGCAAAGTCTCGCAAGCCGAACTATGCATGGTATGGCGGCATCGATGACCAATACCGGCTTCGTCGCCTTACCCGTATTAGAGGCGATCTATGGTCAGCACGCCGTCTTGCCGGCGGCCATCGCCACAGTATTCGTAGCCGTTGTGATGTTTCCAGCAGCCGTCATCTTGCTCGAGATTGGTCAGCGGGATGCGCATGGCTCACCCACGCCCCCATTGGTCACAGTGAAGCATGTCGTGCTGAACCCTATGGTCCTGTCCACCCTGATCGGCATGTTTTTGTCGGTCCTCAATCTCCGCATCCCCCTGCCGGTCACCGCGTATCTCGGCATCCTGGCCGATGCGCTCACGCCTTGTGCTCTGTTCGCCATCGGACTCGGGCTGTCGATCGAAGGATTGCGCGCCACTATCGGGCGATCCTCGCTGCTCTCCGCCGTCAAGCTCGTCATCATGCCTCTGATCGTGTACGGATTGAGCCTGTGGTTGAGGCTCGGGCCCCTCTACACCATTGCGGCCGTAATCTGCGCCGCAGTGCCCACGGCCAAGACAGCCTACATTCTTGCGGGAGAGTATCGCTGCGAAGAAACGATGGTAGCGTCCACTGTCTCGATGACAACCCTGGCATCCATCATCTCGCTCGTAATCTGGCTGTACGAGCTATCCGGCCTGTCAGCACGCATTGCTGCTGGATAAGGTTGGAAGCGATCAGATATCCCTGCGTGCTCCTGGCGATGACGAGGATGCACGTCCAGCAATCGCTCCTCAACTTTGTTGCGTCTCGCTAAGAGCGTCATCTCCAACTCCCTCCTCAGAGAAGTGTTCGATCTGTTGAAAGCCGCTTTCTTGGGATGTGGGAGGATCAGCGCCAATCCGGACCAAAGCCGAAAGGAATTCAGTGCTCCAGCCGGCACTCAATTGGCATAGAATGCCGGCACTATAGGAGACTGCTATGCCGACTTACATCGTTATGTCCAAATGGACTTCGCAGGGTCTTCAAAATCTTAAACAGAGTCCCAACCGGCTGGATGCGGGGCGGAAGGCTTATGAGTCCGCAGGCGTCAAGATAACGCATTTCTGGATGGTAACCGGTCAGCACGACATGATCGCGATTTTGGAAGCCCCCGACGATATTTCTGTTGCAAAAGCGATCCTGACCTCTACATCTCAGGGAAGTTTCACGACTGAAACCTGCCGTGCTTTCACAGAAGACGAGTACAGGAAGATTATTGGTGGACTTCCTTAATTGCGTTGTAGGCGGAGCTAATTTGAATCGTCCTCAGACTGCGGCACGTCCTGAGTTGAGCAAGAAAAAGTCACAAGGTCTGCGATCGCGTCAATGAGTGCCTTGCCCTGAAGTCGCCACTTCGAGATTGGTCAATATCCAAAAGGAACCGCGGCTCTCCAGGAAGCGTACAGACTGTACAGAGATCCCCTGCAGTCCGATAAAAGGCCTCGATAGAAGCGAGGGACAGCATGAACGCAGATTTACGACTTGCTTTGCGTCAATTGCGAAAGGCGCCCGTATTCGCCCTGACCGCTGTGCTCACGCTTGCGCTCGCCATCGGCGCCAACGCCATTGTCTTCAGTGTGCTGAATGCGCTGGTTCTGCGCCCGCTCAACGTGCCGCACCCTGACAGCCTCTTCATGGTGGAGCGCAACTACGGGTCCGAGACCACGCCGTCACAGTCGTATCCGGATTACCGTGACCTGCGAGACATGAACCGTAGCTTCGACTCGCTGGTGACCTATGACATTGAGGGTGGTGTTGGGCTCGACACCGGCAGCGGAAATCCTGCCGTGGTCTGGCCTTATATGGTGAGCGGCAATTACTTCGATGCACTCGGCATTCAGCCCTATCTCGGCCGCTTCATCCATGCTTCCGAGGAACACGGCAAGAACAGCCTGCCGGAGATCGTTCTGAGCTATGCCCTCTGGCACACTCGCTTCAACGGCAACCCTGCCGCGGTGGGCCGCACCGTGCAGATCAACAAGCACTCGTTCACGATCGTAGGCGTTGCGCCGCCGGACTTCCGGGGTACGGAGCTCTTCTTTGCGCCGGATCTATGGGCCCCCATCGTTGATTCGGGACAGATTCGTGACTCGGACTTCCTGGAGGAGCGCGGCAACCATAATGCCTGGATAATCGGCCATCTTAAGCCTGGCGTAACACCGGCAGCCGCCACTGCGGATGTAAACGCCATCGCGGCCTCCCTGGCCAGGACATATCCAAAATCGGACGACGGTCTAAAGTTCTCGTTGTCCCGCCCGGGACTCGCTGGAAATACACTCGCCAAGCCTACCCATGCTTTTATGGCCGGACTCATGCTCCTGGCGGGCCTTATTCTGCTTGCCGCATGCGCTAATCTCGGCAGCCTCTTCGCCGCGCGGACAGCGGACCGGTCGCGTGAGATCGCGGTCCGCATGGCTCTTGGATCTCGCCGCACATTCATCCTCCGCCAACTCCTCACGGAAGCCCTCGTGGTTTCCGTCGCTGGTGGTATTTGCGGCATGGCGGGAGCCGTGGGCATTCTCCGCATGCTGAGCGCGTGGCGACCAATTCCGAATATCCCAATCAATGTGCCCGTCAATCCAGATGTCACAACATACGTTCTGGCGTTGCTGCTTGCCATCTTCAGCGGTTTGCTTTTCGGTCTGATCCCCGTCCGCCAGGTGCTCCGCAGCGATCCGTGGCAGGTCATCCGCTCCTGCTCCACCAATCCCGAAACGCTGCGCCGCCTTTCGTTGCGGGATGTCCTGCTCGGGTTGCAGATCGCCATCTGTGCAGTTCTGGTGACTTCTTCGCTCGTTGCTGTGCGCGGGTTGGCGCGCTCGCTCCAGAGCAATTACGGTATTCAGCCCAAAGACGCGATGCTCGTGCACACCGATCTGCATATGGCTGGATATAACGGCGACCAGCGAGTGCAGATGCAGAAGCGCATGCTCGATGCCGCCGCGGCGATTCCGGGCGTAACTGCCGTGGGATATTCCGATCGGCTTCCTCTCAGTATCGGCGGCGGCGATTCCAATGTATTCACCGACACCACTACCGACTTCCGGCCAACAAATGCCGCAGCCGATGCCCAGAATTTCCAGGTTTCACCTGACTATTTCCGCGCGGCCGGGACTGCATTTCTGACCGGCCGGACCTTCACCATGCACGATGATGACAAGGCTCCCGTGGTCGCCGTGGTCAATCGCGAATTTGCCCGCAAGGTTTTCGGGTCTGTCGACCACGCGATAGGCAAACATTTCAAATTCTGGGGCGGCAAGCGGGCAGAAGTCGTGGGCGTGGTAGAGAACGGTAAGTACGAAACTCTTACCGAAGATCAAAAGCCCGCGATGTTCTTTTCCTTCCTCCAGGAGCCCTCTTCGGATACCTGGATTGTCGTTCGATCGCAGCGCGACCCGCACGAGATAGCCGCTGCGCTGCATCGCTCGATGCGCAGTCTCGACCCCGCACTGCCGCTCGAAATCCGGACCTGGAGCCGCGAACTGGATTCCGCTCTCTTCGCTGCCCGTGTTGCCACCGTTGCATTGGGGGTCATGGGCATGCTGGGCGCAATGCTCGCCATCACCGGCATCTTCGGCATGGCCTCCTACACCGTAAGCAAGCGCCTTCGCGAATTTGGCATTCGCATCGCGCTCGGTGCCAATCAGCAACGGGTGCTGGGTGCGGCACTCGGGCGCGCTTTCCGGCTACTCGCCATCGGCTCGGCAGCAGGAATCATTCTTGGTGTGGTGGCCACCCGTGTACTTTCGTTCATCGTCTATCAGGCCACCCCAAAGGACCCGGTCATCCTCAGTGGCGTCGTGCTTACTATGCTCTGCGTGGGACTGGTCGCCGCCTGGATACCCGCACGGCGCGCGCTTGCTGTAGATCCAATGATCCTGCTACGCGATCAATGAGTAGGACGAAATATATCGAATTTTGGACCATCTGCGAGCACCGAATCGCCGAGTCATTCATCGACGGCAGAGCGGTATTCGTCCTCGGCTTCGGAGGACGAATTTGAATTTACAGGCTCATCCCACCATCGATAAGCAACTC
>DASVAI010000218.1:0-3503 GCA_036376445.1 Acidobacteriaceae bacterium | reverse complement strand
AATCCGCGGCCGCGCTTGCCGATGCGGGAACTACCGGTTTTCTTCGGCCCTCCACGTCGGCCCGCACCGCGGTGGAGAACCTGGCTCGCGAGATTGGCCAGCGGCATTGGGCTAGCGCCTATTCCAGACTGGCCAACAACGGCGAGTTCAGCGAGCAGGAATTCATCCGCGATGTCAACGGCACGTACCTGAGCCTTCGCACCTACGCGACCCTGGACGGCTTTGAGGTTCGTCCGCTGCATGCCACAGCCGATGATGCGGAGATGCAACTGAAGCTGCGCTGGGCCACCGTGGTAGGGACCTTTGTCGATACCAAGGATCTCCATGTAATCCGCAACGGCGATCACTGGGCGGCGGAGTGGCCGCTGGTGAAAGAGCCGCGCGTCCCGCCGCAGGTGATCCCGGTGAACTACCTGCGCTGGGATGTGATCTATCGCGGACCGGGCGACGACTGGGGCGCCCAAGATGCGGAGTCGCCACACGTGCGCATCGTGGACATGCACCCTCTGGAGCGCGGGGACGGCGTTCTGGTAATGGGCGAATTGCTCAATGAAGATGTCGTGCCGGCCTTTGTCTCTGTCAAGGCCACGCTGATATCGCGAAGCGGCGCGACGATCGCGTCCGCAGACAGTTTTGACAAGATTTCTCATCTACTGCTGCCGAAACAGGTGACACCGTTTCTCATCCCGTTTCCTGGCGTGTCGATATCGCAGATCGGAAGCATCAGCATGGCTCCATCGGCCTCGCTGGTCGCGGCCTCCGCTGACCCGGTGATTGCGATCGAGGATCAGAAACTGAATCCCTCACCCAATGCCTCGCTGACCGGAAAGCTTGTCGATCAAAGCGGCCAGGTCGTGAACGTCGCTCATATTCTGGCGACCTTCTATGACAAGAACGGCAACATGGTCTGGGTGGCAGATCACTATATGGATCGCGCCCTCTTGCCGAAGACCCCGGCCGGGTTTACGATTGCCATTCCCCCTGACATTGCAGGACAGGTCAACAGCGAGCGTGCTGTAACGGCGACGTATACCTCGGGTGGTCTCCCATGAGACTGGGGCTCGTGTTTCTGGCGGCAACCATGGTCTTAGCCCCGGCAGGAGTCATCCATGCACAGGGTGTAAGCATGACTGTGCCCGAGCACGTGCAGGCTGGAAGTACGTTTTCCATCCAAACCAGCGGAAACGGCAAGGGCGTTTTGTACATCGTAGGTTTGGGGCAGGTGTTGCGGCGTGATGTCGAACTGGGAACCGCGAGCACGTTTGCCGAGGGCGAGATCCACAATGCGGGCGAGTACTTTGTCGTCCTGGTCGGCGCCACTGGCAAAGACACGAGCATTCTGGGAGTCACGCCCGCAAGTAAGGTTGGAAACGTGAGCTTTCTGGCAAAACCGTCGCGCCTTCCCGTGAGCCTGCATAATGGCATCAGTGGGGCCGCGTACATTTTCGACGCCTACCAGAACCTGATCACCACTCCAACGCCGGTTTCGTTCGAGCTGTCGGTGGCCTCTGGAGCGCCGAAGACCAGGACTGTGGTCGCACGCAATGGATACGCGTGGACCCAAATGGACTCCGCCTCTAAGGAAGGCGCCGCACAATTCACCGCGCGAGCCGGCGATATCACCAACACGCGCATCATACAGCAGGTGCCGGGAGACCCCTGCGGTTTGCGATTGAAAGCCCGGCCCGCCGGCAAGGACGTGGCCCTCGAAACGGATCCATTACGCGACTGCAGCGGCAACGCGGTGCCTGACGGGACGATTGTCACGTTTACGGAAGCGTATGGAGGCAGGCAGACGACTGTGGATGTTCCGCTGAAGAATGGGATCGCACAGACGGAGCTGCCCTCGTATGACGGAGCGAAGATCTCCGCGGCGACTGGAGTGGTGCTGGGCAATGAAATCCACTGGGGAAGGCAATGAGAAGGCTGATGATGCTGGTGTGCTCGGTGTGCGCGATGGCCGCTCCGTTGTGGGCGGACCAGCCGACCGTGCGCGTGGCGCCGCTGCATCTGGAAGGGCCGCGGGAGCTGAACGACCAGACGAAGTCAGCAGTGATCCGCGATTATCTTCAGGCATGGCAGAGCATGAGTAACGCGCTTTCGCAGAACAATCCGGCTTTGCTCGACCGGGATTTTGTGGGAACGGCGAAAGACAAGCTGACTGGCACAGTTCATGACCAGGTTACGACGGGAATCTCCACCCGTTATCTGGATAAATCACACAATCTGCAAATAACCTTCTATTCACCGGAAGGTCTGTCCGTGCAGCTTGTGGACAATGTTGAGTATGAAGTACAGGTCATCGACCACGGAAAGACGCAGGCAGTACAGACAGCGCACGCACGCTATGTGGTCGTGATGACGCCCGCAGAAGTGCGCTGGAGGGTACGCGTTTTTCAGGGCCAACCCGACCAGCAGATCGGGAAAGCAAACTAAGACGTAGTCGTAATTCGGTTCCCGAAGTACGGGCTCTGGCAAGATTGAATTTACTGGAATTGCAGTATTTGGCTAGCCGAAAGGGAGTTAGAACTCAGGGGGTGCCCGCATGATTTCTGTAGTTGTACCCATTTATAACGAAGAAGTGCTCATCGCTCAGTTTCACGAAGCGATTGCCAGTGCCATGGAAGAAACGAATGAAGACTGGGAAGCGGTGTATGTCAATGACGGGTCCCAAGATTCATCTCTGGATATCCTGAAGCGCTTACAAGCCTCCGACCCCCATGTAGTCGTCGTTGAACTCTCGCGTAACTGGGGTCACATGGGAGCAATTTCCGCGGGCCTGCTGACTGCGCGGGGCGATGCCACCGTAATCATGGATGGGGACTTCCAGGATCCACCTGAAGTGGTCCCTGAGCTGGTGGAAGCGTGGCGGGCCGGCGCCGAGGTTGTGGTTGCGGTGAGAAGGAGCCGACAGGAACGGCGCAAGCTTTTGGCAAAACTGTTCCCGCTCTTCTATCGTCTGCTCGGAGCGCTCTCCGATTTTCCCATACCGCTCGATGCCGGGATCTTCGGCCTGCTGAACCGGCAGGCGGTCGATTCCATTAACGCGATGCGGGAACGAAATCGCTACCTTCCTGGCCTGCGTGCCTGGGTGGGCTACAGCAATGCCATTGTGTATTACGACCGGCAGGACAGAGCAGCGGGCGAGGGCAAGCTGTCGTTCCTCAGCCGGATCAAGTATGCGATGGATGCGATCACAAGCTTCAGTTACAAGCCGCTACGTCTGTGCTTCGCGATGGCGGCTGCATCCTGCTTTCTCGCGGCGCTGTTCGGGATCGCCACCATCTTCTCGCAGAATCCATTCCATTCTGCAGGATTTGGGATCTCGGCCGCGGTGTTCTTCGTAGGCAGCATGCTGCTGCTCTGCATGGGCGTGCTGGGCGAGTATCTCGGGCGCGTTTACGACGAAGTCAGAGGGCGTCCGCTTTCCATCATCAGCCGAATCTACTCGCACTCCGAGATGATCCCAGTGCAGGCTGACAATGCTTACAACGAAATGAAGG
>DASVAI010000158.1:0-4487 GCA_036376445.1 Acidobacteriaceae bacterium | reverse complement strand
GAAGACAGCTTCTTTCTGCGCTTTGCATTCTACGTCCCAGTTATGAGTTTCGGCGCCGGGTCATACGCCACCACAGCAAAGGCAAGGAGCACATGTAGAAACGCTAATCGAGAAGCTGAACCTCATCTCCGGGACGGATCGTTCCTTCCACCAGCACGGCAGCGTAGACGCCGACCTGGCGTTCATGCGCGCGGGCGACTTGCTTCATGACTTCCGGATTGGCATCTGCTGTGTCCGGATCGAGGGTGATGATTTTGCAGCGGGAATCACGCTTCAGAACAGAGAGTACGACCTTGTTGCCGACCCGGAGCGTGCGACCCACGAATTGATCTTCTGCAAATCCACCGGAGTGGAGATCGAGATAGATATTTGCGCGAAAGCGGCGCTTGTCGATGGGGATCGACAGCTCATCCCCCAGAGATTGCGCCGTCTGCACAGAGAAGAGCGAGACCGGACTGCAGTCCGTGAGGGATCGATCGGAGCAGAGCAGCCGAAGCTGACGACGCTCGCGCAGACCTTCGCCAAGCAATTGGAGGAGCGCAGGGTCATCGATGGGGAGAGTTGCGCCGTCCGGGGTGCGGACGTCGACCATGAGATCGGTGGATGCCGCATACAGAGGAGTGGCGCCGGAGACTTCCGCTTCCTGCTGATTCAGCGGCCGGGCTGCGCGTAACTGGTCGCGAAAGTAGGGATGGAAGAGCAGCATGTGCTCCCGCTCCCGGGCGGTGAGCCAGGGAAATCCGGTGGGAGCGCCTGCATCGTGGATGGCATAGACGCGGTCGCCGTAAATGCCGGAGTAGCCGGCGTAGACTGATTCCAATGGATGTCCGGCCATGCTCTTCACGGGATAGCGCCAGAGACTCTCGACGGTGCCTACTTTATTCATGGGACGGGCTTCTTCTCCTTGCGTGAAAGTCCAGTATCAGACAAGAGGTCGGATAGTGTGGAATCCCAGGTCCCAACGCCAGGGACCTGGGGCACGCGCCATGTTATCGAGACCTATTCGAAGTCGGCTCTCCCTTTGCTATCCTGTCGGGCAAATTGGAATTGGGGTATGACCTATCATGAGCATCTTCGGACGGTGGTTTCTCGCTAACCTTGCCGGTATGACAATCGGTCTGGGCACCCATCCTTTCCTGGCTCACGGGTTTACCGGTCGTCATGGCGACACGATGACTCCCGTCCAGTGGATTGCCCACATCGCTTCCTTCGGCCTGGCGTCAGCAATCATCTTTTCCTGTCAGCGCAAGTCCGCTCCGGAGTTGTTTCAACCCGGTGCAGCCCCAGTCTTTCGCGCAAGCGCTTTGGCGACGCTGGCTTTTCTCGGCGTGTGGTCTCTGGCTGGATCCCGTTCGACATTCTGGCATCGTTTCTTACCTTCGGCCTGAGTCTGGGCCTGGCGCTTCGTAACCGAACAAAGGAAGCGGTGCTCGCCCTGGCCGCGGCGACCGCGGTCGCCGGAATTGTGACGGTCGGATCAGGTCTCACTATCGCGGGCAAGCTCACGGGGGCATTCGGTGGTGGACTCGCTGGAGACGCCACGCTGTGGACTTTTATCGGAGTCATGGGTGGATGTCGTCAGGACTGTTGGGGTGGTTCGCCCTGCGGCGCATGGTCGCAAACGATTCAGTGACAAAAGTGAAGGAAGCGGCAGGCTAGCAACTTCTTCCGGAGAGCTAGTCCGGCTCGGCCGAAAGAGCTCTGTTTCGGATCTGAGAACAAAGCCTCGGAGAAATCCCAGGTCCTAACACCAGAGACCTGAGGCACTCGCCAGGTCTAGCGAAGAGGCGGCTGTCAAACGTTATACTGAGGGGTGGCCCATGCCCTCCGCGCAATTCACGGCAGGACCCAATTCCGACAGGTGAGTGATCCCGATTCGATGAGCACAAAAGAGGCAGTGCCAGTCCAGACAAGCTTTTCCGAAGAGATGGCCGAGTGGATCGAGGCCTTTGACGAGGTAGTGGTCGCCGAGGGCGCCGAGCGCAGCGCAGAGCTCTTGACCGCGCTGAGGCAGCGCGCTCGTGAAGCGGGCGTCAGCACGGCGGGCGAGATCATCACGCCCTACCTGAACACCATCCCGAAGCACGAGGAAGTGCCGTATCCGGGCAATCCGGACCTGGAGCGGCGGGTGGAAAGCCTGATCCGCTGGAATGCGATGGCGATGGTGCATCGCCAGAACAAGAAGGACTCGGGCATCGGCGGGCACATCTCGACGTACTCGTCGCTCGCGACCTTGCTCGAGGTGGGCTTCAACCACTTCTTCCATGCGAGCTACGGCACGCAGCCGGGCGACTTTGTGTACTTCCAGGGGCATGCCTCGCCGGGCGTGTATGCGCGCGCGTACCTGGAGGGCCGCTTCGATGAGGAGCGGGTGCTGAACTTCCGCCATGAACTGCGCGACAAGCCGGGGCTGTCGTCGTATCCCCACCCGTGGCTGATGCCGGACTTCTGGCGCTTCCCGACGGTGTCGATGGGCATTGGGCCCTTGAATGCGCTCTACCAGGCGCGATTCATGCGCTATCTCGAGCATCGCGGGCTGATCGAGAAGACCGACCGCAAGGTGTGGGCGTTCGTGGGCGACGGGGAAACGGATGAGGTCGATACGCTGGGCGCGATCTCGATGGCCACGCGCGAGAAGCTCGACAACCTGATCTTCGTCGTGAACTGCAACCTGCAGCGGCTGGATGGGCCAGTGCGCGGCAACAAGCGCATCATCGACGAGCTGGAGGGGATGTTCCGCGGCGCGGGTTGGAACGTGATCAAGGTGATCTGGGGCGGGGACTGGGACAAGCTCTTTGAGCGCGACCACACCGGCCTGCTGCTGAAGCGCATGGAAGAGTGCGTGGACGGCGACTACCAGGCCTTCAAGGCGAAGGGCGGCGCGTACACGCGGCAGGAGTTCTTCGGGAAATATCCGGAGCTGCTGGAGCTGGTCAGCGACATGTCGGATGAGGAGATCGGGCGGCTGCATCGCGGCGGCCATGATCGCCAGAAGATTTACAACGCCTACAAGCGCGCGACCGAGCGCAAGGGCGGTCCGACGGTGATCCTGGCGAAGACGGTGAAGGGCTACGGCGTGGGCAGCGCGCAGGCGCGCAACGCGGCGCACCAGGAAAAGAAGCTGACCGACGATGTGCTGTCGGGCTTCGTGAAGCGCTTCAACATTCCGGTGAGCGAGGAGACGGCGAAGAACGGGCTTCCGTATCGGCCTGCGAAGGACGCGCCCGAGATCGCGTACATGCTGGAGCGGCGCGAGGCGCTGGGCGGGTTTATGCCCAAGCGGGATGTGCCGAAGATCGAGTTCAAGACGCCGGCGCTTGAGACCTTTGCCGAGTGGACAGAAGGCTCGAAGGGCCGCGCGGTGTCGACGACCATGGGATTTGTCAGCATCCTGCGCCATCTGCTGAAGGACCCCGCGTTCGGCAAGCTGATTGTGCCGATCGTGCCGGATGAGGGACGGACGTTTGGTCTCGAGTCGGCCATCCGGCAGGTGGGCATCTACGCGAGCGAAGGGCAGAAGTACAAGCCGCATGACGTGGACATGCTGCTCTACTACCGCGAGGAGAAGGACGGGCAAATTCTGGAAGAGGGGATTACCGAGGCGGGATCGATGGCGTCGTTCACCGCGGCGGGCACGGCTTACGCGAACTATCGGCTGCCGGCGGTGCCGTTCTACATGTACTACTCGATGTTCGGCTTCCAGCGTGTCGGCGACATGATTTGGGCCTTTGCGGACTCACGCGGCAAGGGCTTCCTGATGGGCGGCACGGCGGGACGGACGACGATGCTGGGCGAGGGTCTGCAGCACCAGGATGGGCATTCGATTGTGCTGGCGTCGACGGTGCCGACCTGCGCGACCTACGATCCGGCGTTTGTGTATGAGCTGGCCGTGATTGTGCACGACGGACTGAGGCGGATGTATGAGAAGGGCGAGGACCTTTTTTACTACATCACGATGTACAACGAGGACTATGCCATGCCGGCGATGCCCGAGGGCGCGGCGGAAGGCATTCTGCGGGGTATCTATCGGCTGAAGGCGGCGGAGAATGGCAAGGCCGTTACCCAACTCTTCGGCAGCGGTCCGATTCTGAATGAGGCGCTGCGCGCGCAGCAGATCCTGGCGGAAAAATACAACGTGGCCGCGGATGTGTGGAGCGTGACCAGCTACAACGAATTGCGGCGGGATGCTCTGGCCGTAGAGCGCTGGAACCGCCTCCATCCTTCGCAGAAGGAGAAGCAGCCGTACATCGTGACGGCGCTGGGCGATGCGGCTGGGCCGATCGTGGCGGCAACCGACTACATGAAGGCGGTACCGGACCAGCTAGCGCCATGGCTCAGGGAACGTCTGGTTTCGCTGGGGACGGACGGCTTCGGGCGCAGCGACAACCGCGAGCATCTACGGCATCACTTTGAGGTGAGCGCAGAGGCGATTGCGGGAGCAGCGCTTTCGCGGCTGGCGCGCGAGGGCAAGTTCGATGCGGCGAAGG
>DASVAI010000139.1:0-6522 GCA_036376445.1 Acidobacteriaceae bacterium | reverse complement strand
AGCATAGATATCGCTCAGAGCATTCGTGGCTGCGATCTGCCCGTAGGTGTACGGGTCGTCGACCATCGGAGTGAAGAAGTCCACGGTCTGCACCAGCGCCAGACTATCGCTGAGCTTGTAGATACCTGCATCGTCGGCTGTTTCGAAGCCGACCAGGACATTCTCGTTGGTTTGCTTGGGAAGGTGCGAGAGCACCCGGTCCAGGATCGCCGGGCTGAGTTTGCTGGCACATCCGCCAGCCTTCACTTGCTCGGTGAGTTTTACTGTTTGTACTTCGCTCATAGCGTCACTCCTCCCAGGTCGGACGTGTCGGCCTCGCGCGCCATCACGATAGTCGTGCAGGCGCTCTCGCTTTTTGGTAGATCGCGGGGCGGCGCCATGGTTACACGGAGCGGCTTCGACTCTCCGCGCACAATGGGGCAATAGAAGTCAGGCTTCGCCAGTTCATGATGCAGTATTCGCCTCCCCGCGCAGCCTCCGTGACACGCGTCCACATGCTCGCATGTAGTGCAGGCCTGGGGGAGCGAGCGCGCATTCTGAAACGGCGCGGTGTCAATAATCTCCGAGCCCTGCTCCAGCAACAGGCTGAGCGGATCTCCCTCACCAGGCCAGTAGACGCATGGTTGCACTGTGCCGCGTGGCGTGACCCGGACTGTAGCGCAGCCGCAGCCACCCTTTCGAGGCGGCAGGCCAGCCATCGCGCGGACCAGCGGCTCGCCAGTGCTGATCAGGTCGGTCTGCGCAAGCAGCAGTCGAAAGCCCTCCCAGTACTCGGGATAAGTGAGAGCGTAAATATCAGTGCGGACCGACTGATAGACATTGACGCGCAGCGGTGCATCGTAGCGCCTGGCAACGCGCGCCACGTTGGCTAGTTTCTTGTAGTTGGATTTCATCATGACCGCGATGATGGTGACCGGAACTCCAACCTTGCGGCACCGCGCAGCCTGGCGATGCACGAGTTCCCAGTTGCCTGCACCGCGCTGCCCATCCTGCTGGGCGCGGTTATCGTAGTCGAGCGAGAACTCGATGTCGCTGAAGAAGCGCAGCTCGTCGTCAGTGAGCAGCTCCACGCTGTGTCCATTGGAGGTCAGGGTCATGCGCAGCGGTTGATCCTTGAGCCAGCGGATGATGTTGTGGAAGTCCGGATGCATTCCGTTCTCGCCGGTGCCCAGGTTGACCGAGCGTACCGGGAGCGCGGCGATCACGCGTTGCACCTGCTCGAGCGAGATACGGTCGAGACGCGCGGGGTCCCGATAGCAGAACGAGCACGCGAGATTACACTCATTCGTCAGCCCCAAGCCCAGCGCGAATTGTTTCTGCACGGCTATCGTTTCTGTCGACATGCCTTCCTTAAGTCTACGAAATCGGGACCGGCTCATGTCTGTACCTCAAGTTGTGCGCTCGGCCGGCTGAGCCAGTCCGAGCCGATGACCAGGACCATCACCGCGGCGATCAAAGTGGAAACCTTGCCGTAGTCCGCGAGTTGGACATCGTTGTAGAGGGCCTGACCGAGACCGCCGCCTCCCACCAAGCCCAGGATGGTTGCTGCGCGGAGGTTCATGTCCCAGCGCAGCAGCACGTAACGGCGCATCATGGGCCAGGCCTGCGGCAGCAGCGCCCAGAAAATGCACTGCAATGGACTCGCCCCCAGTGCCAGCATGGCCTCGACCTGCTCCTGCGGGCTCTCCTCCAGGGTTTCGGCAAACAGCTTGCCCAGAACTCCGCCGGTGTGCAGACCTAGTGCGATCGATCCCGCGAACGGACCGAAGCCGACGGCAATTACGCAGATCAGGACCCAGACCAGCTCCGGGATGGCGCGCAGCAGATTCAGCGTCATGCGGGCGCTCCAGAAGACCGCTTCACTTTGCACTCTGCGGCTCCAGGATCGATCGAGAGACTCGTGCCGGGCAGCCCGGAGACGTGTGGCCGGCAACGAGAGCAGCAGACCGAGGGCGGCTCCAGTAGCTGTTCCTATGACGGAGATGCTGATGGTTTGGAGCGCGAGGCGGACGACTTCACGCAAGAAGGACGCGGAAGTTTCAGGCGACAGCAGCTGCCGAGCAAAGCGGACCAGGTGGCGTGCCGTGTCGCTCTGGAGCAGGCTCTGCGGCGTAATGCCTGCCGGAGAGAGCGACAGGAGCAGAATCGCGGCCGAGACCAACCCGATCAGCCAGTGACGGCGCAGATGCTGCTGCAACACACCACCCCGTGTGCTTTCGGACGATGTCTCAGGATTTTCCTTCAGATGCGCTCGCAAGCCTCGGCTCACCAGATCTACCAGGAAGAGCAGCAACACAAAGCACGCCATCAGCGTGAGCACCTGGGGGAACTCAAAGAGGCGCATGGATAGACTGATCTCGTAGCCCAATCCGCCTGCCCCGACAAAGCCGAGAACTGCCGCCGAGCGAACGCTGCACTCGAATGAGTAGAGCGTGTAAGACGTGAGAAGCGCCCGGCTTTGCGGAAGAATGCCGAAGAGAAAGACCTGCAGGCGGGTCGCCCCAAGGGCCTCTAATGCCTCGATAGGTCGTACATCGGTCTCGTCGAAGACGTCCGCATATACGCGGCCCAAAAGTGCGGTGTAGGAGACAGCAAGAGCCAGCGTTCCGGCCGTGGGACCCAGCCCGATGCCAGCAACAAAGAGCAGCGCCCAGACCAGGTCGGGAATAGAGCGAACCACGCCCATGCCGTGGAGAACGAGCCAGCTGAGGGGAGCCATCCAGGAATGGGTGCGGGAATTGGTACTGGCGTTGATTCCCGTCCTCCATAAGCGACCGCTGGCCAGGATGCCCAGCGGGAGCGCAACGAGCGAGGAGGCGGTGGTAGCGATGACCGCCGTTGCGAATGTCATCCAGGTCGCACGCAAAGCCGTTCCAAGGAAGGAAACGGAGAAGTCGGGAGGAAAGAGACGCCGGAGAAAGTCGAAGAGCGCCGCCCAAGTCTGCCAGGAGAGTAATAGGCGCAGGTCGATTCCCGAGGTCCAGGTCGCCCAGAGCAGCAGCGCAGCAAGAAATGCCGGGAGTCGCCAGGCGCGGATCGAGCCGCCCTTCGTATCAGCGAATGCAGGCGCCCTTTTGACCAGAGTCTGCGCCATGCGAAGCTCCTCCTGACTCCTGGGATAGACGACCGGTGGCCGCATCGCGCTCGCGGGCGCTGCGGTAGAGCTGAGTGAGCGAGCGCTGATCCAAATCCCGGGTTGGCGCATCGAAGGCGATCTCGCCGCACCGCAGGCCCACGATCCTCTTGCTGTGCCGGAGCGCCAGGTCGACCTGGTGCAGCGAGGTTAGCAGGGTCACCTTTGTCTCCTCTGCCAGGCGAACCAACAACTCCAGAATTTCATTCGAGAGCACGGGATCCAGAGAAGCGACTGGCTCATCGGCAAGAATCACTTCGGGCTCCTGCATGAGCGTCCGGGCAATCGCCAGCCGTTGTTGCTGGCCGCCCGAGAGCTGCTCACAGCGGAACCGTCGTTTGTCTGCCAGCCCAACCGCCTCCAAGCAGCGCTCCGCCCGCTCCATCTCCACGGCACTCGGGCTGGCAAGGTTGCGCAACGTGCTGACCATGCCCCAGCGCCCCAGCGCGCCGCTAAGAGTGTTCGCGAGCACCGACATGCCCGCCACCAGATAATGCTGCTGGTAGATGCTGCCGATCCTCCGACGCGATTCTCGCAATTGCCGATGGCTCATTGCGGCCAGATCGGTCTGGCAGTAAAGCAGCTTGCCGCTCGAAGGCAAGAGACTACCGTTCATCAGGCGAAACAGAGTGGTCTTCCCGGAGCCGGAGGGGCCAACCAGGGTGATCTGCTCCCCTGGAGAGACATGCAGGGTCACATCGCGAACAGCAACAGAGCGATGCCTGCCCTCGCCAAACTCCTTGCCGACTTTGTTGAGGCTGTAGATCAATGTAGAAGACCTGCGCCCTTCGCCGCATCGCGCAGCTTTCCATAATCGGGGTCATTCGCTGCCACGTAGTCCTTCGCATTCAGCAGGTCGAGCAGAGCCTTCTGATCGGACTGATTCGGGCTCAACGATTTCATCGAATCCGCAAAGGCGTTCGCGATCCGCGGATCGAGGTTCTTGTTCGCCACCCAAACATAATCGAAGAAGGGGGGCGTGGTGTAGAACACCCGAACCGCGCCAGGCTTCAGTTGGCCGTTTGCGAGCATCTTCTTATAAACCTGTTCATCCATTGCACCCGCCTCGGCCTTGCCATTGGCAACGGCAAGCGCCGTAGCATCGTGACCACCGCTGTAGCTGGCGTTCTTGATGACTTCGGGGTCGACCTTCTCCTGCTCCATATAGTAGAGCGGCATGAGGTGACCGGAGGTCGAGTTCACGTCACCGAAGACGAAGTGTCCGTGCAGATCCGCCAGGGAATGAATCTTTGACCCGGCAGGCGTGATGAAGACGGAATGAAACTGCTGGTCGATGGAGCGTTGCACCAGCGGCTTGACTCCAGCGCGAGCCGAGGCCTGGACATATGTGAATCCGCCCAGGTAAGCAATATCCACCTTGTCATTTGCGAGTGCCTCGACCACTGCAGCGTAGCTGGTGGGTATCGTGAGCTCCGGTGTCCGGCCCGTCTGCTTCGCCCAGTACGCCAGCAGCGGCTGATTCTCGCGCAGAGCCTTGCCGGGGTCGGTCGTCGGAATCATGCTGATGCGCAGCTTCGGTCCGGGAGCCGATTTGGAGCTGCAGCCGGCGATATATGTCAGGATGAGTATCGTTGCCCAGAGAGCAAACCGACGGCCGCCCCAGAATGAAATCAGCTGGTGATGTTGCGAGTCGTTCGTGCGCAAAGTCGTCCTCCCGCCAGAGATGAATCAATGGAGCGCGCTCATCCTAGCAGGCGTGAAAATCGATTCTCTCCGCCCTGATCGCGGTTTGCCAGCAAGCGATCGAGGCCCAGGATGCGTCCCGGTGAGAAGCGGATTCGTTCTCATTCCTTGCCACCGTCTTTCCGGCCGATTCGGGTGAGACAGCCATTTGATTGCGGGAGTGGTGGGTGGTTACAGTGTAAAACGGCGCTATGGGCAAGCTCCGGATAGGACCGTTCTATTTCGACGGTGTGGCCAGCGCTGGTGCAGCATTATTCGTCCATTCGTCGCAGAACCGGAGATCGCCGCAGTATGGTCACATCACCGCTGACCGCCATCGAGCACTATAGGACCTTTCTTGCGGACCATTACACATGGATGTCCGGTCCGTACGCCGACAAAGTCGCCCACCAGCACGCTTTGTTGGTGCGGTCTGGTGTTGCTCCGCTCACAACGGGAAAGGCGCTCGATCTCGGCTCTGGTCCTGGGTCGCAGTCCATCGCACTCGCTCAGCTTGGCTTTTCGGTCACCGCAATTGATGCCAACGCGCAGCTTCTGGAGGAACTCGGCCAGCACGCCGCCGGTCTGCCCATCCGCACCGTCCAACACGATCTCTGCGCCCTGGCGACATGTCCCGGCCTACCGGCACAAATTGACGTTGCGGTTTGCGTGGGGGATATCATCCCCCATCTTCCCAGCACCGAATGCATCACGACCTTGTTCAAGCAGGTAAGCGCACTGTTAGTCCTTCACGGAAAGTTCGTTCTCAGCTTTCGAGATCTCTCGGAAGAGCGATATGGCCTTGACCGCTTTTTACCCATACGTAGCGACAGCGAACGCATCATGATGTGCTTCCTTGAATACGAGCCGGATACGGTTGTCGTGCACGATCTCATCTACATCCGTCAGGGCGAAGGATGGGATTTGCGCAAAAGTTGTTACCGCAAACTTCGCCTTAG
This sequence comes from Acidobacteriaceae bacterium, assembly GCA_036376445.1. Lineage (GTDB taxonomy): Bacteria > Acidobacteriota > Terriglobia > Terriglobales > Acidobacteriaceae > KBS-83. Next base: position 747 of record DASVAI010000139.1, on the reverse strand, counting down.
CGTTCCCTGGGTGGTCTCGCAGCTCGAACAGCAAGGCTTTCTACTTCTGTCCAAAGAACAGACAGAGGGCGTATGGACCCTGGTCGCTTCGAGAGCATGATGGCAACGGAACTCGAAATAAGCGGTGCGAGAAGCGACGCAGCCGTCCTGAGAAATTCGTTTCTCCTGTCATAACTCCTGCATAGTCGGCAACTCGGACAAAACGGTCTCGATCCGGAACTGTACCTGCGTCACGTGATCGAACGCATCGCCCACCCTCCGATAAACCGAGTGCAGGAACTATTGCCCTGGAATCTGGCAAACACCTTGCCTGCTCAAAAAAAGTCGATAGGCACTAAGGATTTCTTAGACGTCGACTCACAAACACCTCTCCTTGGAGAATTGCATCGAGTGCCAGAGGAAAGTCGATTGCATTCGACTTCAATAAATACCCAACAGCGCCAAGGCGGAGGGCCCCTTGCGCGATTTCCGGAGAAGAATCCTGACTCAGGATTACCACCTTAGAGCGTGGGGAAAGCTTGCGAATTCGTCGAAAAGCTTCCATTCCGTTTAGTTTGGGGAGTGACAGATCCAACAGAATCAGATCTGGCTGGAGTTCTTCAGCCTGTTGGACAGCTTGCAGTCCGTCCACAGCTTCACCGATGACAATACATCGGGCTTCTTTTTGCAGCGTCAACGCGAGGAGGTTTCTGAACGCCGCGTAGTCTTCAACTATGAGTGTTCTTGCGGGTGGCATATTTGGTCAAC
>DASVAI010000120.1:0-6591 GCA_036376445.1 Acidobacteriaceae bacterium | reverse complement strand
AATCTCGGGCAATCACGCGCCGCTCTATAGCGATCCTGCCGATCCCAAACGAGTCTCCGCTGATCGCTCCGTTGAGGAGTTTGAGAATGCCGGCGTGCCGGCCAGCAAGATTGTGCTGGGCGTGCCCTTCTACGGACATGTGTGGGGCGATGTGGGACCGGCGGCGAACGGCCTGTTTCAGCCTGGCGTGCCGGTTCCGAATGCGTATGCAAATTACGGAAATATCGTCAGCAGCATGATCGGCCACGGGTACACGCGCTATTGGGATGCCGCGGCATCCGTTCCTTATCTCTACAGCGCAGAGAAGCGCCAGTTTGTCTCCTACGAGGATCCGGAGTCGCTCGCTCTGAAGTGTGGTTATGTGCGGCGCAAGGGATTGGCCGGCATCATGTTCTGGGACTACACCGGCGATCCGACAGGCGCCCTTTTGAACACCATTAACGCCGCCTTCTATGGCAGCAGCCCGCAGGCAGGAGGCGCCCAATGAGCACAACTGCTCCCGCAGCGGCAATCGGCATCGCCGGCCAGGCCACGTCCACACGCGTTGTCTCCATCGATATTTTTCGCGGCATCACGATGGCGGTGATGATCTACGTCAACGATCTCGACAGCGTGCATGGGCTCTCGAAGTGGACGTATCACATGCCGGCCAACGTGGACGCAATGACCTATGTCGACATGGTTTTTCCTGCTTTCCTGTTTATTGTCGGCATGGCCCTGCCGATCGCCGTGAAGCAGCGGCTGAAGCGCAATCCTTCCATGCCCGCGCTGTGGCTGCACGTGGTGCTTCGCTCGGTGGCCTTGCTGGTGCTTGGCCTGATTCTTGCCAACGCCGAGCGCGGCGACCCCGCGCGCATGCACATGAAGCCGAACGCGTGGGCGCTGCTGGGGCTGCTCGGCGGTATTCTCCTCTGGAACGTCTACACCGGCGTGAGCCACCGTGTCGTTCTGTGGTTGCGGTGTATTGGCGCGGCGCTGATCGTCTTCGACTTCGCCATCTTCCGGCGCGCCACTCCTACGGGAGAAGCGTGGATCAAGTTCTCCTATCCGGAGATCCTCGGGCTCATCGGTCTCACCTACTTCGCCGTTTGCCTTCTCTACATCCCGACGCGGCGCTGGCGTTTTGCGCCGATCTTCTGGTTCCTCGCGCTCGTTGCCTATAACGCGGCGTGCGTCGCGAAATGGCTGCCGCTCGATCACGTCTCGATGTATGCATGGCCATTCGGAAACGGAGCGCTGCCCAGCCTGATCATGGCGGGCGTCGTGGTGTCGTTCATCTTCCTCGGCGATCACGGCTGGAAAACGCCGTGGCAGAAGATTCAGTTGGCGCTGCTGATGGCGGTGCTGACCTTTGTTGCAGGCTGGCTGCTGGCGCCGCTCGGCATTTCAAAGATTCGCGCCACACCTACCTGGGCGCTGTGGACGACCGCCGCGTGCTGCGCGCTCTTCGCGCTGCTCTACTGGCTCTGCGACGTGCGTAAGTGGACGGGATGGGCCTGGCTGGTGCGGCCCGCCGGCTCCAACACGCTGCTCACATATCTTGTGCCGGATGTCTATTATTTCCTCGCCGGGCTCACCGGGCTCGAATATCTGCTGGGTCACTGGAACGCAGGCTGGCCAGGTATTACTCGTGCTGTCTGCTTCACGATCGCCATCCTGCTGATCGCGCGGCTGCTCACGAAGGCGCGCCTGCGCATGCAGCTTTAATGCGGTGTTGAGAAGTCAAGTTTCGTCAGCGGCTGAGAGCCGTAGTTTGCAACGTACACCTGGCCGCTCTCAGGATCGACGGCAACCGCATAGGGATTCCTTCCGGCCGGTACCGTCGCGACCACACGATTGCTGGCGCCATCGATCACCGTCACGTTATCGCTGTGCGTATTGGCAACGAGAACGCGGTGCCGCCGGCCATCCAGGGCCAGTGCTTGCGGATGATGGCCGGTCGCGACAGTCGCAATCGCTTTGAGTGTCGCCCCGTCGAACACTGTCACAGAGCCGCCGACGTAGTTTGCGACATAGACTCGATTTGTGGATTCGTCTACGGCGACAGCGTCTGGCATGGCGCCGGTGTGCGCCGTCTCTGACTTGCCGCTGTCTTCGTGGTAAGCAACCAGTGTGTCCTCGCCGATCTCCGTGATATAGACAATGCCGCGCTGCTCATCGACGGCCAACCCCCAGGGATGGGAAAGACCGAGATCGACGCGGCGAGACTTCTGCGCCGCATTAAGGACGGTGAGCGCGCGGTCCTCGTAGCTGATGAAGAACGCAAGGTGCAGGCGAGCATCTGTCTCGACGAAATCCTTCCATCCAAGCGGCAATTGCGTGGCCATGTTTGTTGCTCCCTCGATCACCGTAACCTTGTCGCTGAAGGTGTTGCTCACGTATGCGCGATGCAGCCCAGCGTCAATGCCGATCGCATAGGGACGCGTATCTGTGGGAACGGTCGAGATGACATGATTGTGGCTGCCATCGATCACGCTGACGTTTCCGCTGCCGGCGTTCACGACGTAAATGCGGTTCGTGCCCGGGTCAATCGCGATTGCGTTCGGCTGCCGGCCCACATCGATGGTGGATTGCTTCCCCGCAATATCGACGGCCACCACGCGATTGTCGTTCTGGTCCACTGCATAGAAGGTGCGGTTTGCCGGATTGAACGCGATCGCATGCGGGTGGATCGTTCTGCCGCGCGGTTCGACATCTGTGTGTCCTTGCTGGGCCGGCGCCGCCAGGATGACTCCGCCCAGCAGCATGGCAATTCCGATTTGCCGCATAGCATCTGCTCCGTTCTGTGCAAGAGCATCATCATCGCCAATCGGCGGTATGGCAAGGTATAACGTTTGTTCAGAAGGTGGGTGCAATGATGAGGCTCAGAACAGTGTGCGCCTTTGTCCTGCTTGCAGGATGCGCATGTGTGCTACGCGCAGAGTCGCCACGCTTCCATGTGATCGCGCTTGCTGAAAAGGGCGGCATCCACAAGCCTTTTGTCGATGCAGCGAAGGTCTGGCTGGCGCAGGAGGCCGTCCGCGATCACTTCACAGTCGATTACATCGAAGACACGAAACCTATCGACGAGGCGTTTCTCTCCCGCTATAAGCTTTTCATCCAGCTCAACTACCCACCTTACAACTGGACGCCGACGGCGGCAGCGGCCTTCGCGCGCTACATCGATGAAGGACGCGGCGGCTGGATCGGCTTCCATCACGCCACGCTGCTCGGACATTTCGATGGCTTCGAGCTATGGCCGTGGTTCTCCGACTTTATGGGCGGCATTCAGTTCAAGGATTACGTCGCCACCTTCGCCGCCGGCACCGTGCATGTCGAAGATACGCATCATCCCGCGATGCACCATCTGCCCGCTTCCTTCCGGATCGAAAACGAGGAGTGGTACACCTGGGACAAAGATCCGCGACCGAATGTGCACGTGCTCGCCACCGTCGATGAAAAAAGCTACGTCCCGCAGACAAATATAAAGATGGGCGGCGACCATCCAGTCGTCTGGACGAACGAGCATAAGAAGACCCGCAACATCTATATCTTCATGGGCCACCACCCGGAGCTCTTTCAGAACAGTTCATTCACCACGCTATTCCATAACTCCATATTGTGGGCGGCTCACCAATGATGCGGCGTCTCTTGCTGGTCCTGCTCGTCCTCCCATCTTCCTGCTATGCGGTCGCGCAGGCGACGCAATCGAAATTCCGCGTTCTCGCCTTTTATACGGAAAAGACCGAAGAGGATCACGTCGACTTCGCGCGTCAGGCTCTGAACTTCTTTACCGACGAAGCGAAGCGCGACAAGTTCGAATGGCGCGCCACCACGAGTTGGGATGAGCTAAACGCTTCGAACCTGAAGAAGTATCAGCTTGTCGTATGGCTGAATGATTCGCCGCACGAGCCCGCACAGCGCGCAGCCTTTCAGGAGTACATGGAGCAGGGCGGTGCATGGCTGGGATTTCATTTTGCCGGCTACAACGACGAGAGTACGAACTGGCCCTGGTTCGCAAACGACTTTCTTCACGCCGTCTTTCTCACGAACAATTGGCCGCCGCTGCCGGCCGAGCTGAGAGTTGAAAACCGCGATCACGCCGTCACGAAGGGACTTCCTGCAACCTTTACGTCGCCGGCGAACGAGTGGTACATCTGGAAGCCTGACCCGCGCGCGAGCAAAGATGTCCGAGTGCTCGTGAGCCTGAGCCCCTCGAATTATCCGCTAGGCATGAAAGACACGTTGGTCTCCGGCGACCTGCCCGTGGTGTGGACGAATACGAAGTACAGGATGCTCTACTGCAATATGGGCCACGGCGACAAAATCTTCACCAGCAATACCCAGAACCAGTTGTTCCGACACGCCATCCTCTGGCTTGGCACGAAGAATTCCCGCTAATGGCCGTGCAGCGGTTTGCCAATCTCCCACTGGTGTCCAAAGGGATCGGCGATGCGGCCCACGCGCCACCCATATGGCTGGTCCTCCACAGGCCACACCACTGTCGCGCCCGCGTTTACCGCACGTCCGAACACTGCACCGGGATCCTCGACCACGAGAATGAGCCGTACCGTGCTGCCGCCCAGCGATTCCGGGCTGAAGTTCGCATGCTCGGGCGACTCATCAGCCAGCCAGAACTCCGATTCGCCGACAGCCAGTCGCGCGACTACTGAGCCGCCGCCATCCACGCGGAATAACTCTTCCGCGCCGAATGCGAGTTTATAGAACTCGATCGCACGAAGACCGTCGCGGACATTGAGCAGCGGCGAGAGCAACGGCCTGTCCACAGGGAAGTCCTACTCGGACGCCGCCTTTTTGCGTCCCTTTGCGCCCGTTTCCTTGCCTGCGCGCTGCGGTTCCTTTTTTGCAGCACTTTTCGGTGCAGCGGAAGCAGTCTTTGGCGGCACCAGCGTGGGGCCGGAGCGCTCCTTCTCGGCGATGCTCTGCTTTAGCGCGGTCATCAGGTCCACGACCGGAGCAAGGCGGCCCTTCTCCACGCCAGGACTCGGCGCCTGGCCTGCGCGCTTGGTCTCGATCAGCGCCATTACCTTTTCTTTGTAGGTGTCCTGGAACTGCTCGGCATTGAATGGCGCGCGGAGCGACTCCATGAACTTCTCTGCGAGCTGAATCTCCGCCTCCGGAACCTCCGACGCCGTGTCGTGCCCGAATTCACCGACTTCGCGCACTTCTTCCGGATAGTACAGCGTGTGCAGCAGCAGGCCCTGATCATAGGGGCGAATCAGCACCACCTGTTCGCGTCCGCTGAATGTCAGCCGGGCGATAGCGGCCAGCTTCTCCCGCGTCATCCCGCGGAAAAGCAGGTTATAAGCGCGCTTGCCGGATTCTTCCGCGGCCGAGTAGTAGGAAGTCTCAAAATAGATCGGGTCGACTTCGTCAAGCGAGACAAATTGCTGGATTTCCATCACGTCCGAGGATGCGGCTTCGAGGTTCTTCAACTCCTCCGGCGTCACCGTCACATAGGCGCCCTTCTCCACCTCGTAGCCCTTCTGTAACTCGCTCCGTTCCACAACGCGGTCGCATTGCGGACAGAAGATCTGCTGCTTGATCCTGCCGCCGCATTCGCTGTGGATCTGGTTAAAACTGACATGCTCTCCCCGCGCCGCGGCGAAGAGGCGAACAGGAACGGACACCAGGCCGAAGGAAATGAATCCCTTCCAGACGGTTGAAGCCATATGCACACTCCGGAGGGCAAGTATAGATGAGTTAGATCACTTCGCTATCCACTAACTCAGCACCTTCGTATTTTCATCGCCCGTTTTCCGCTCATTTCAATTCATATTCAAGGTCGTAGCGATGCTGCTTGCCTTCGATCGTGATCGTCAGCCTGCCGGAGATGCCGGTAAGCTGGTTGGTCCCGGAATGCGGCACAATCGCTACACTCAACACGCCACTGTTTGGGTCCGACTTCAGCATCGTTCCGTTATGCATCAACAGAAAGCTCCCGCTGCGGCCCTTGAGCTTCCCGGTCACGCGGTCGATGGCGACATACACCATCGCGCCGGTCGATTCCGCGCTGCCGCTCAGCATCTCGCCTTTGCTGGAGCCCTCGAACTCCCCCGAGAAGGTCTTCTCGAGCAAGAAGAGTCCGAGCCCCGCCTCTTTGGCCAGCGCCGGCGACTCAGCCGGCGTTATTTTCACCTCGAACGTTCCAGTCGCGTGCATGATTGCTCCTGATTGGGCTTGAGCTGCGTGGATTGAATTCTGTCCCTGGGCCACGTATCCGCAGGTAAGCGCCATACCAAGGAGCACTCGTATCCATTTTTGCTTCATGCGCTCGAATCCCCGGTCAAGTCACGCCAAGCATAGCAAGGTTGGCCGAACGAATCGCGGAGGAGTAACAGAAGTGAGGCAAAAAATAGCTTCCCGCGTTACGAATCTGGTTTAGGGTCAGCGGCCCACCGCCGCCATCCCGTTTGCGTCGTAGCGCTCACCTGCCGCCACACCGCGCGGAGCCAGCGCGTCCAGCGCCGCCAGATCGTCCCTGCTCAGCTTGATCTCCACAGCGTGCGCATTCTCTTCCAGATATTTTGTATGTTTTGTGCCTGGAATCGGCACAATATCGTCGCCCTGCGCCAGCACCCAGGCAAGCGC
>DASVAI010000117.1:0-11689 GCA_036376445.1 Acidobacteriaceae bacterium | reverse complement strand
CTACGGGAGTTTCACCGGGTGGTGAAGCCGAAGGGCCATCTGCTTATCGCGGTGCCGAACAGGCTGCGCACGTTTGATCATCGCCGGCCCGTGACGGAGTTTTCTCATCTCGAAGCCGATCTCGCCGCCAATATGAGCGAGAGCGATATGACGCATCTGGAAGAGATTCTGGCCCTGCATGATCTCGAGAGAGACAAGCCCGCAGGGTCACCGGAGGAGTTTCGCGCACGCTGCCTTCGGAATGCCGAGGCGCGATGCATGCACCATCATGTCTTCGATCTGGCGCTTCTGGACCGTGCTCTTCGCTATACAGGATTTCGTCCGCTGTACAAGACCGATGTGTGGGAGATTCACATCGTCATTTTTGCGCAGCGGGACTAGAGTTGCTCTCACTGTGCGTGGGGCAGTGGCAGTTTGCCGGCGAGGCCGCGGGCTTCGAGCTCACGGCGGAGCTGCTGAACTGTGGTGAACTGGATGCCGTCGATACCCAGCGCGCGGGCGGCGGCGATGTTGGCCGGGATGTCGTCGACGAAAATTGCTTGATGAGCGGCGACGCCGAGCTTGTCCAGCGTGTGCTGGTAGATGGCGGGATCGGGCTTGGCAGTGAGCAACTCGCATGACCAGGTAAGGCAGGTGAAGCCGGCGAGCCAGTCGAAGTGGCGGCGCATGTAGGCGAGGTTTACGTCGCCCATGTTGGAGAGAATGGCGGTCTTGATTCCGGCCCGCTGCAGGGCGCGCGCCCAATCAAGCATCGGGGCATTCACGTTCGCCCACATCAGCGCGTCGTGACGATGGAATGAGGCAAGGCGCTCGGGTGTGAGCGTGAAGCCTGCGCCCGTGGCGACGTTCTGCCAATACGTCTCGCCGTTGAGCGCCCCGGCGTCGTAGGCGTGGCGATGGGCCCAGTAGTGTTCTTCAAAGACTTCGTCGGGCACGCCCGCAGTGGCGACGAGCGCGGAGTGCGAGTCCACGTCCGGCTGCATGCTGAGGACACGGCCAAAGTCGAAGATGACCGCACGAGGAACACTGACGCTGGGAGAGGCGGGAGTAGTCACCTCTCTATTATGAATTGCAGGAGCGTGATGCGCACGGTGCGATTTGCGGACCGGACAGGATGGACGAGTGAGGAGACGGCGTGGTCGCGCGCGCTAGAGACGCGCCGGCGGACCGGATTGCCGATCCTGGACCTGACGGCTTCGAATCCGACGCAATGCGGCTTTGCGTACGATCCCGATCTGCTGACTGAGCTTTCAGCAGCGGGCGCGCGGCACTACGATCCTGATCCGCGGGGTATGCGCGATGCACGTGAGGCGGTCCGCGGCTATTACGCGGACCACGGCGCCGTTGTGGATTCGGAACAGATTGTGCTCACAACGAGCACGAGTGAGGGATATAGCCGGCTATTTCGGCTGCTATGCGATCCGGGCGATGCGGTGCTGATTGCGCAGCCGAGCTATCCGCTTTTCGATTTGCTGGCGGCGATCGATGATGTAGCGCTGATGCCGTATCCGCTGCTGTACGATCCGGGCGGGAGCCACGGCTGGAGTCTGGACCTGCACACGCTGGAACAGCGGATCACGCCCCGGACGCGGGCGATTCTCGTGGTGCATCCGAATAACCCCACCGGGCATTTCACGACGGCGAGTGAACGCGCGGCGCTTTCAGCGCTTTGCCACGAGCGTGGGCTCGCGCTGATTGTGGATGAGGTATTTCTGGACTATCCCATGGCTGGCTGCGCGGCCGAGACGTTTGCGCGCCACGCAGGGAGCGCGCTGACCTTTGTGCTGAGTGGACTAAGCAAAATCGCGGCGCTGCCGCAGATGAAGGCTTCCTGGATCGTCTCGCTGGGTCCGCAGGCTGAGCAGCGCGAAGCGATGCGGCGGCTGGAGATCATCGCGGATACGTTTCTGTCGATGAATGCACCGGTACAGCAGGCGATGCCGGGATGGATTGCTGGACGGCATGCCGTCCAGCAGCAGGTCCGCGCTCGTGTGCAGAGCAATCTTGCGGCTCTCGATCGAGCACTGGCCGGACAGCACGCAGTCTCGCGGCTGGTGTGCGACGGTGGATGGTACGCGACGTTGCGGACACCCACACACGAGAGCGGCGAAGCACTGGCGGTGCGGTTGCTGGAGGAGTACGGCGTTGCGATCCACCCCGGCCGCTTCTTTGGATTTGCCGACCAGAATCGCGTGGTGGTGAGCCTGCTCACCGTCCCGGAGGTGTTTGCTGAAGGGATTGGGGCGATGCTTGCTGGGGGAAGATAACAGGGCCCCCTCCCCCTCCCGTCCCGGGAGTCTGGCGCCTAACTTTTTAACAATGTTTGAGTTAAGCGGCCTCCCGTGAGCTAAAATCGTCTATCCATTGGGCTTACGGCTAAAATCGTCCAAGCAAAGGACTTAGAGGCCCGGGTTTGTGCCGGAATAGCGCGAGGTCCATTTGACGGACGTAGAAAAACGAAACGCCACCGTCATGGTGGCGTGATTGCGTTGTGCTGTTCTGCCTTATTACTTCTATTTCTATTGTAGCGAATTGAGTGGAAATAAATGGCAGAAATCCGGGTGCGTTTCCCGGAATGGGAGTTACCTGCCTTGATAAAGGACACTGATGAATCCCATGTCCGAACATCAGGGACGTGGGGCACCCCGGTGCTCAGCTGGGAGCTGCCGCTATTTCGTGCCGCGCCCAGTCAGCTCGCGCAGTAGATCGGCTTCGCGCTCGCGGTATGGATGGCCGTCGGGATAGAGCACGTCGTGGAACCACACCGGTGGCTGCTCCTCGACGTAAGGGCGCTTCCAACTGTCCCATGGAATCCAGGTCTGCGATTTGCCCTGCACAAATCCCCAGTTGATCATCGCGACGTGAAGCTGCTTGGCGAGCGGGAGAATGGTGTCGAAGGTGGAGCCCATGGGGCGCGCCATGTACTCGGTGCAGATGAGCGGGCGATGATAGCGCTCGAGCTGGTGGACTCGCGCGGCGAAGTCCTCCGGCCAGCCGTAGTTGTGAAAGCTGATGATGTCTGACTCTTCGAGCTGCGCGCGCTCGACCGCATTCAGATTCGCGGAGTCGTCCCAGCCCGCTCCGGTCCAGACGCCCGACGTGAGGGGCTGAGAGGGGTGCGCGGCGCGCGCCCAAGCGAAGACCTGCGGCAGCAGCTTTGCGACCAGCTCTTTCTTGTGCTTCGGTTCGCGCTTGTCGTAGTCGCCGCCGCCCTGATTATCCGGCTCATTCCAGAGATCCCACGCGAGAATGCGATCGTCGTTTGCGAATGCGCCAATCACGCCTTTGACGAAGGTCTCGAGGCGCGAATATTCGGCTGGATTTTCGAGCGCTTTCGTGCCCGGGCTCTGCACCCATCCGGAGTTGTGCACGCCGAGAATGGGCGGACGTTGCGGCCCGAGTTGCGGATCGGGGTCCCAGCAGGAATCGAAGAGCACGAAGACCGGCTTGATGTGGTGCTTCGCCGCGATGGTGAGAAAGCTATCGATGCGTTTCTGAAAGCCGGGGGCGTCCTGGTGCCAGAGCTGGTCGTGCAAGAAAACCCGCATGGTGTTCATGCCCAGACCCTCGGCCCAGCCGAGTTCCTTGTCGATCTCTTCGGGATTGAAGCTGGCGGCTTGCCACATCTCGAGCTGGTTGATGGCGTCGGCGGGAAGGAAGTTTGCGCCGACCAGCCACGGCTGCGCTGCGTACCACTCCCGGGCCTTCGCCTCACTCCATCGCGCGGACGCGTCGGCGGACAATATTGAGGCGTGGATCTGAGGGTGTGCTCCTCCCATCAGCAGCATTAGAGAAACAGCACAGAAACCCGCTCGCTTCGAACCCATTCCGCCTCCGATGACATGAATGCACTGCGCGCTCTGTTTGTACATGACAGGACCGCGCTGCGCGATGGGCGGAATGAACTATGCGGGAGTCAGCGAACGGAGATCCGAAAATCAGGCGCCGCGATGCTCAAAGGCAAGCATGCGCTCGCGCGCCTCGTCGCTGTTGAGGTGATCGATGACCTTGCGGATGGTGTTGAGGGAGCGCAGCTCGGCCATGGTGAACGCGCCGGGAAATCGTTGGTTCAGCTCGGCGTAGAGGCGGATGCGCTGGAGGGAAGTGCCGCCGCCGGCGAAAAAGTCTTCATCGGGATCCACCCGCATACGATGGAGCAGGCGCTGCCAGATGCTGCGGACGATCTCGGCCTGCTTCTCTGGAAGGACCTCCTGTGGAGTCGATGGCGTGAAGCGCCGCAGCACCGCCTCACATTGCTCGCCAAGGCGGGCGCGATCCGGTACGCCATGCTGGTTGAGCGGAATGCGCGGCACGATAATCAAAGCGGAGGGCTGCGCCTCGCGCGGCAATTGGCTTTCCAGATGCTCCCGCAGCGCGCGCTCGGCGCGTGGGTCGTCGCCCTGCTTGAGGGTGGCAAAGACGCAGGAGACGTGTTCGTCCGGCGCGGTAGAGAGCGCTACGCATTCACGCACCAGCGGATGATTTCTGAGCAGCGATTCGACTTCTTCGGCTGAGCCTCTGCGGCGTTCCCTGGTCTTGAGCTCGGCGACAGCGGAAGCGGCTGCCGATCCGATGAGCAGGCTTCCATCTTCGAGCTGTGCAGCTTCCACCGGCAGGCGAAAGCTCCGAAGATGTTGTCCGTTCGCGCGCTGCGCTTCGGGAAATGCGGCGAGTGTCGCGTCGGGTTGCCCGAGATAGCCAATGGCGAGAGCGTCGCCAGTGACCGCTACCGTACCCAGTGTGGCAGTTGAGGCCTGTTGGCCTGCCGGCGTTATGACGATGGCCTCGCTGCCGGGCACCGGCTGCGCGCGGCCGGCTTCTTCGATGTGTACCTGCACGCTGAGTGCGAAGCTGGTGGTCTCCGCCGCGCCGAGGCCGCCGGTGATGCGCATGTGCTCGCTGCGTGCGAAACGAGTGAAGAGTGCGGGCTCGAGCCCTGCGACATCAACGACCGCCTGCCGCACCTGATCGAGAGGGGCGAGGGGATCTGCCGCAAGCTCTTTGAGCAGCGATGGGCGCACGCAGAGCGCAGAGACACGATAGCGACGGATCATGCGAGCGTAGTCGTGTGCCGGCATGTCTGAGCCGAGCCAGTAATGCGGTGCGAGCGCTACCGTGCCGCCGGCGAGCAGCGGACCCCAGAGCTCCAACTGAAAGGTGTGCTCCTGCGCACCCGCATGCAACAGCACTGTGTCCGAGCTTTCGAAGTCCATAATGGCGCCCGAGGTGACGAGTCGCACGATGCCGGCATGCGTCACCAGGACGCCTTTTCCAGCGGCATTGAAGACGACAGCTGCCGGGTCTTCCGGCAGGCGATGCGGAAGTTTGACCTCGCGGAAGAGCGGCATGAACTCGCGCTCCGCACTTGCAGCGTCGATGATGGTCAGGCGGCGTGCCCACGGCAAAGCGATGCCGGTCTCCTCGCTGCGATCGGTGACCAGTAGCCGTATTGCGCTCTCATCGACCTGGCGCGCCAGCTTTTCGGTGGATTGCCCGTAGATATCGAAGGGCACATAAACACCGCCGGCGAGCAGCACACCGAGGATGCCGCAGATGGAGCTGAAGGTGCGCATTCCGACGACGCCGACGAGGTCACCGTGACGCATCCCTTTGCGGCGCAGGAGAGCGGCAACGTTCTGCGCGCGCACCATGAGATCGCTATAGGAGAGACGGCCTTCGTCTCCGAGCAGCGCTGTGGCTCCGGCCCAGAGGACTGTGCTCTCCAGAAGAAGAACTTCGAGGGTGGTGCGAAGAGGGGGATCAGCCGCTTGGCCAGGCGGGCGCGTGGACCTCGGTATTCCGGGCTGTCCCAGCGGCATGATGCGGTCCTCTCACTGACAACAAACGGCTCAAACCTTGGCTGCAAAGCACTGCAAGACCGCAAGGCTGTACCGTTCGAATTCCGACGGTTCAGCTCTCTTCTGCACGCTTCCCGCACATGCGTCAGGGTTTAGCAATTCGGATTGAAGCCTGTGCGTGTTGCTGTTTATAACCTGCCGCATCCCGTAAATCAGACCTGCAATTAGTAATCTCGCAGTAATCCCCGGCTATTACCTGGAGCGCCCATCCGGAGCCGGAAACCGTCTACTATCCAGTACATGGCCCCGAAGTTGTTCCGTGAGACTTTCCCCGTCGGTCCTCTGCGGTGTAACTGCACAATCCTGGCAAACCTCGAGACCCGCGAGGCGATCGTGGTGGATCCTGGAGATGAGGTGACGGACATCCTGGCGCGGCTGGCAAAGCGGCAGTTTACGTTGAAGCAAATCATCGTGACGCATGCGCATATCGACCATATTGGCGGGGCTGCGCAGCTCAAACGCGCTACAGGCGCGCCGGTGCTTTTCAACCAGCAGGACCTGCCGCTGGTGGCCATGCTCGACGTGCAAGCGGGGTGGCTGGGTGTGGCCACGCCGGAGAAGGCGACCCTGGACGAGAGCGCCGAAGAAGGCCTTGCGGCGGGCATTCCGGGACTGGAAGCAGGCGTGATCCACACCCCTGGACACACCCCTGGGAGCATCTGTCTTTATTTCCCAAAGCAGGAATTATTGCTGGCGGGCGACACGCTGTTTGCCGGCTCGGTGGGCCGGACCGATCTGCCGGGCGGCAACAGCCGGGACCTGCTGCGCTCCATTCACACACGGCTGATGCCCTTGCCGGAGAACACACTGGTGGTGCCGGGGCACGGAGAAGAGACTACGTTGGGGGAAGAGCGGGAGAGCAATCCGTTTCTGCAGCCGGGCGTCCGGTTCTGAACCGGTCTTAGCGAAGAGTGGCGGTCTTGAGGAAGTCGTAGCTGCCGGATGCGGAGACCTCGATGTTCTGGAGGCGGCGCGTGTGGACGACGACATTGTCCTGATACCAGAGCGGGATAGTAGGCACGTCGCACGCGATCATCTGCTGGACCTTCACATAATCGGCGCGAGCCTGCTCCTGCGTCGCGGATGTTGCGGCGTCGGCCATGAGCGCGTCGAGTTCGGGGTTCACGTAATGGCCGCGATTGGCGCCGTGCGGCGGCAGGCTGGCGCTGGAATAGGCGAGGCGGAAGATATCTGGGCTTTCGTTGCCGCCGATCCAGCGCAGCGCATACATGGAGAAGGCGCCCTTCTGCACGTCGGCAAAGAAGGTGCCGAATTCGTAGATGCGCACATCCATCGCAATGCCGACGGCACGGAGTTGTTGCTGGACGACGAGCGCCATAAGGCGCGTGGGATTGTTGGCATTTGAGATTTTCATCTCCAGATGAAAGCGCGTGCCCTCCTGACCGCGCTTATAGCCGGCGGCATCGAGCAGGGCGTTTGCTCTTGCGGGATCGTAGGGATAACGCGCGATGTCATCGGCACGCGCCCAATGGCCGGGCGGGAGCAGGTCGTCGGCGAGGCGCGCCCGCCCGCGCCAGATGGTGTCTAGGATGAGCTGGCGGTTGACTGCGAGCGCGACCGCCTGGCGTACGCGCACCTCGCGCAAATACGGGTCGCGGAGATTCAGGTTGATGTAGTTGACGATGGTGCCGGGCGTGCTCTGGATCTCCAGATCGTGGTTGCTGCGAAGCGCTTGGATCGTGTCGGGCTCGAGCGCATTGATCTCTGCGTCGGCTGAGCCTTTCTGCAGCTCGAGGGCGCGGGTGATGTCATCCGGCACGACATTGAAGCGGAGGCGCGGGATGGCGGGCTTGGGCTGCCAACTGTCTTCATTGCGCTCAAGGATGACGTCCTTGTCCTGCTGCTGGGAGACGAATTTGTAGACGCCGGTGCCGATGGGGTGTCGCCAGAAATCCTTGCCGCTGCCGAAGGGCACGATGCCGAGCGCGCCATCAGAAAGATTCCAGAGCAGGAATGGATCGGGGCGCTTGAGGTGAACGACGCATGTGAGCGGGTCAGGCGCGTCGATGTGGTCGATGTTGATGAACGTGCCGGATTTCGCGGTGATGACGGTGCCATTATGCGCGGAGTCGATGGACCACTTTACGTCCGCGGAAGTGAGCGGCTTTCCATTGTGAAAGCGCACGCCGGGGCGCAGATGAAAAATGTAGGTGAGTGGGTCGGAGCGGTCCCAGCTTTTTGCGAGCCACGGCTGCAACTCGTAGTGCTCATCTTTTTTCACCAGCGAATCGAAGATGAGCATGTCGATGCGCTCGGACTGGGCGTCAACGCCAACGCGGGTGTCGAGACTGGTGGGGCTGGACTCGATGAGCATGACGGCGGTGTGACGGTTGGGTTTGCCGCCGCAGCCGGTAGCGAGGAGGGAAGTTGCGGTGAAAAGGATACAGAGGTGGTGACGAAATCGTGATCGGCGGGAGAAAAGCAGATCTCTCCACTGCGCGGCTCCGCCGTTCCTGCCAGGATGAGGAGATCCCTCAGACATAAGTGATTTGCCCGAGGACGGCGGGATGCGTAGCGCCGGTGGCGGCAGGGACATTGCCGGGCAGGCGGTGCCAGGTGTGCCAGGCGAGCAGCGCGAACGCGACGGCCTCTTTCGCCTGGGAGGGGATGCCGTGGTCGTCGGTAGTTTGCATGTGGCAGCCGAAGGGCGCGAGATCGGCGGCTAGCATGCGCATGAGAGTGGCATTGCGCGCGCCGCCGCCGGCGACGATGTAGTCGACCGGGACATTGCCAGCGCGTGGCGCGATGAAGAGCTCGTATGCGAGCCCAATGCTGCGCGATGTGAGCGCAGTCGCGGTGGCGAGGATGTTGTGCGGAGAAAGACGGCGTTGCTTTGCTACAGCGAGGAGGCGGTCGACGAAGGCTGCGCCGTATTGCTCGCGGCCAGCGCTTTTGGGCGGCTGGCGGCGGTAATAGGGATCGCAGAGGAGGGCGGTCAGAATGGGGTCGTCGGGCGTGCCCTGGGCAGCGAGTGCGCCGTTGCGGTCGTAGGGCTTGCCGAAGAGGCGCTGGGCGAGCGCGTCGATGACCATGTTAGCGGGACCGGTGTCGAAGGCGAGGACCTGGTCGAGCGCACCGCCGGGCGAGACGAGTGTGAGATTGGCGATGCCGCCGAGATTCTGCAGGACGCGCGCGCGGCTGGGGTGCCCGAACAGGGTGGCGTCGAGCAGCGGAACGAGCGGTGCGCCCTGGCCACCGGCGACCATGTCGGCGGGGCGGAAGTTGGAGGCGACGGGTGCGCCTACGGCAGCCGCGATGAGCGCGGGCTCGCCAAGCTGCCAAGTGCAGGCAAAGCTGCGTCCGGCGTATGGCTTCGGGATGCCCTGGTGGTAGATCGTCTGGCCATGGCAGCCGACCAGGTCGAGGGAGTAGCCCTGAGCCGCGGATTGCGCGGCTTCGGCATAGGCTTCGCCGAGTCGCCAGTTGAGGCGCGCGAGCTCTGCGGCGGAGGTGTTTGTTGCGTCCATTGCGGCGAGCACGGCTTTGCGCAGCGCGGCGGGATACGGGAAGGCGCGATGACGGATGAACTCGATGCGAGGACTCAGACGTGTGGGCGAGATTCGGCAGAGGGCCACGTCAATGCCGTCGGCGGAGGTGCCACTCATGATGCCGGCGACGAGCATGGATTGCTTCACGCAGTCTCCGGCGTCTTCGCTTCGACTTCGGCGGCGAATTCGAGGACAGTTTCGCGCATGGCGGCAACATCATCAGCGGAGGGAGGCCGCGTAAGTCCGGCGTGGCGCAGCAGCTTGTGACGATGGCTGCGGACGGTGGCGGCGGCCTGCTCGACGATGTTGCGGAAGCTGCGGGACCGCTCCGCTTCAGCGAGCAGGGCTTCGTATGCCGTGAGAACGAGCGCGGGGTCCTTGCAGATTTCGATGAGGTGCGTGCCGGCAGCGATGGCGGCGACGGCGGCTTCTTCCATCTGTGCGTGCTTGAGGATGCCGCCCATCTCCATGTCATCGGAGATGATGAGCCCGCGAAAGCCGATCCTGCGACGCAACGTGCGCTCGATCCAGAATGGCGAGATGGAGGCGGGCAGCGGATGCGTATCCGGCTTGCTGTAGGCCTCAGGATACGTTGCGTGCGAGACCATGATGAAGGGCAATGCGCGATGCAGCTTGCGGAAGGGTAGCAGGTCTTCTTCCCAGAGCTGCTTCCATGGGCGGTCGATGGAGGGAGTGGCGTGGTGCGAGTCGAGCGCCCCGCCGCCGAGGCCGGGGAAGTGCTTGCCGCAGCCGAGCGCGCCCGCCTTGCTGAGGCCGGTGAGGAAGGCTTCCGCATAAGTGATGACCGATTTCGGGTCTTCGGAGACAACACGGGTGCGCATGATCTCGGCGGAAGCTGAGGTGCGCAGATCGAGCACGGGCGCGAAGGCAACATTGAAACCGAGCAGTCGAAGTTCCGAGCCGATGAGATGGCCGTGACGACGAGCGAGGCTGCGACTTGCGGCAGCGGCAACCGCGGCAGGCGAAGGCATGGGCGCGATCAGATCGCGCAGGCGGTCGACGAGGCCGCCTTCGACATCGACCGCGTGGAACAGCGGACCTTCGTTGACCGCGTTGGCAATGCTCTCGAGCAGTGCGTGGACCTGCTCGGCTTCTTCGATGTTGCGACGAAAGAGCACGGTGCCGGAGGGGCGAATGAGACGCAGCCAGGCGCGCTCGGTGGCGTCAAGCGCAGTGCCGGACAGGCCCACCAGCAGGAGCTGACCTACATCGTGGCGCAGGTTCATTACGTTCTATGTTAGCGGCTTGGTTGCAGATGAAGGCGCCTGGTTTCCGCCGGCACGTATCTCGTTCTTCAACTCTTCGAGCAGATTGAGCGCCTGAAGAGGCGTGAGCGAGTCGGTGTCGAGCTCGGTGAGGCGGTCGACAATGCGCTGCGAGAGCGGGGTAAAGATGGTGAGCTGGAGGGGCATCGAGGCATCCTCGGCTTCGAGCGCTACGTTGCGCTTTTCGGATTTCTCGTGCTGGGCGAGGACGCGGCGGGCGCGCTCGATGACGGAAGCGGGGAGGCCGGCGAGGCGGGCAACATCAATGCCGTAGCTCTTGCTGGCGGCGCCGGGCTCGATGGCGTGAAGGAAGGCGATGCCGGAGGGTGACTCCTTCACCGCGACGCGGAGATTGCTGAGACGCGGGAGCTGATCGGCCAACAGCGTGAGCTCGTGGTAGTGGGTGGCGAAGAGGGTGCGAGCGCCAATGCGGCCATGGATGTATTCGAGCGTGGCCCAGGCGAGCGAGAGTCCGTCGAAAGTAGCGGTGCCGCGGCCCATCTCGTCAAGTAGGATGAGCGATTGCTTTGTAGCGGTGTTGAGTATGGTGGCGGTCTCGGTCATTTCGACCATGAAGGTGGAGCGGCCGCGCGCGACGTTGTCGCTGGCGCCGATGCGCGTGTAGACGCGGTCGACGAGGCCGAAGCGCATGGCGACGGCGGGGACGAAGCAGCCCATCTGCGCCATGATGACGAGCAACGCGGCCTGCCGCAGATAGGTGGACTTGCCGCCCATGTTGGGGCCTGTGAGCAGCAGCACGGCGGGGCCTTCTGTGGAGAGATAGATGCCGTTCGGAACGAAGCGGCCTTCCCCGTTCTCCTCCATGCGGCTCTCGACGACAGGATGGCGCGCGCCAGCGACTTCGAGGACGCACTCTTCGCTGAGAACGGGGCGTGTGTAGTTACGCAGCGAGGCAACGTGGGCGAAGTTGGCGAGCAGATCAATCTCGGCTAGGACCGTGGCGCTGCGACGGATACGTGGCGCTGCGGCGAGTATCGTTGCGCGCAACTCGGCGAAGAGCCGGCGTTCGATTTCG
>DASVAI010000101.1:0-3055 GCA_036376445.1 Acidobacteriaceae bacterium | reverse complement strand
CGCGTTCGAAGTAGTGAGTCGCCAGCATGAAGGCATCCTGCAGCCGATGCGTGATCAAGATGGAGGTGGTATGGTACACATCGCGCTGCTTCATGATGAGCGCGACGATGTTGGTGGATGTGATGGGATCGAGCCCGCCGGTAGGCGAGTCATAGAGCAGAAGGCTGGGCTTGGCGATGATGGCGCGGGCGATGGCCACGCGACGCCGCATGCCACCCGAAAGCTGCGAGGGAAATTTCTCCATCGTCTTGTCCAGCTCGACGAACCTGAGGGCCTCTTCGACGCGGCTGTCGATCTCATCGTCTGCCACGTGGCGCTCCATTAACTGGAAACCGACGTTGTCGCGGATGTTCATGGAGTCAAAGAGCGCGCCCTCCTGAAAGACCATGCCAACGCACGAGCGCAACTCAAAGAGCTCATTCTCGTGCATCGCGGTGATCTCGTGGCCGAAGATAAAGATGCGACCGCTGTCGGGACGGATGAGGCCATTTGCGAGCTTCATCAGCACGCTTTTGCCGCTGCCGGCGGGGCCGAGCAAGAGCCGGGTTTCGCCTTTGCGGATCTGGAATGAGATGTCCTTCAACACTTCGTTGCGGTCGAACGCGATAGAGACATTTTCAAAGACGACGGGCAGGGCATCCGGCCGGGGCTGGAAGCGAGAGGGTGCGGTTTCCTGAAGGACGGCAGGCATTCAGCGTCCGAAGATGCCGATCATGAAGCGGCTGATGATAAAGTCGATGACGATGATAAGCACGGACGCCCACACCACAGCTTGCGTGGTCGACCGGCCGACGCCCTGCGTTCCGCCGCGCGTGGACATCCCGAAATAGCAGCCGATAGAGGCGATCACGAAACCGAAAAAGACCGGTTTGACAAGCCCCTGGAGAATGTCAGGGTACCGCAGCGACTGGTACGCGTTGTGGAAGTACTGGGAGCCGCTCTGGCCCAATATATACACGGCGACAAATGCGCCGCCCATGGTGCCAACCGTGTCCGAGATGATGGTGAGGAAGAAGTTCATGATCACCGTTGCGACCATTCGCGGCACGACCAGCTTCTTGATTGGGTCAGTGCCAAGCGCGCGCATGGCATCGATCTGCTCGGTTACGACCATCGATCCTAGTTCCGACGCCATTCCGGAGGCGTTACGGCCAGAGATCATTAACGAGGTCAGAACCGGACCAAGCTCCTTGATCATCGAGAGGGAGACCAGGGTACCAGTGAGTGCGGTGGCGCCGAAGGTTGCCAGCGATGACGCGGATTGCAGGGCGAGCACCGCGCCGGTGAAGAAACCGGTAAGGATCACGATGGGAATGGAGCCAACGCCGATAATGTCGGCCTGGGTGAAGATATCGCTGACGTAACGCGGGTGCCGGAACAGATTTGAGATCGCACGGCCGCAGAGAATGGCGTAGTCCTGTACGGAGCGGACGCTTCTTTTGGCGTAGCCGTCCAGCGTAACAAAGGGCATGGGGGCATTGTAACGGCAGCCCGGGCGTAAGTATGGATCTGCGCCAAACATCGATATGCAGTGGCGTTCGAGCGGTGTACTATACGACTTCACAAAGCCGCGGCACTGCGTTTGACCGCGGCCTGTAGTGTTGTGTGCCGGGCCCGGGCCGACGAAAGGAGCCGACAATGGCAGCAACGTACGACTTGAAACACGGGGCCAACGGCGAGAAGTACCGGTTCAATCTGAAGGCGGCGAACGGAGAGGTGATCCTTGTCAGCGAGACCTACGAGAGCAAGGAAGGCGCGCTGAACGGCATCGAGTCGGTACGGAAGCATGCAGTGGACGAAGCACACTTTGAGCGGAAGAACTCCAAACGTGCCGAGCTCTACTTTGTGCTGAAGGCGCCTAACGGACAGATCATCGGGATGAGCGAGATGTATTCTTCGGAAGCTGCCTGCGAGAACGGTATCGCGTCCGTGAAGAAGAACGGCCCCCTGGCGCAGCTTCGCGACCACACCACGCACTAGATTTTTGTGTCATTCTGAGCGCAGCGAAGAACCTGCAGTTTGTGTGCGGCGCAAAGATTCCCGAAATGCAGATCCTTCACTTTCTTCAGGATGACATCTCAGCGCTTTATTCCTTGGTCTTCTTGCGGATCTCGATGTTCAGCCGTTTGATTTTCTGATTGAGCGTAGAGAGCGGGATGCGGAACTGCTCGGCCGCATCGGTCTGGTTCCAGTTGCAGCGCTCCAGCTTGTCCATAATGATGCGACGCTCGATGTCCTCCAGTATGTCGAAGAGTGACGCATTCGCATCGTGCTCCAGAAGAGACGCAGAGTAGGAGCGGCCCGTCAGCTCACCCGGCAGAACATCGAGCTGGATGACAGGCGTGGGTGACAGCGCCACACCGCGGGCGATCACATGCTCCAGCTCGCGGACGTTGCCCGGCCAGTCGTAGTCCATCATCGCGCGCATCACTTCCGGGGCGAGGCGCCGCGTCTCCAGACCATTCTCTTCAGAGAAGTGCTCGAGGAAGTGGCTTGCGAGCAACGGGATGTCTTCCCGCCGCGAGCGCAGCGGCGGCAGGTCGATCGTGACGACATTCAGGCGATAGTAAAGGTCTTCGCGGAAGCGGCCTTCGCGCACGGACTGTCTCAAGTTGATATTCGTCGCGGCAAGAATGCGCACGTCAACCTGGACCTCCTGCACGGAGCCGAGCGGGCGGAAGCGCTTGTCCTGGAGGACGCGGAGAATCTTGGCTTGTGTCTCCAGGCCCATGGTGCCGATCTCGTCCAGAAAGAGCGTGCCGCCATTGGCGATTTCGAAGAGACCCTTCTGCGAGGCATGCGCCGACGTGAAGGCGCCCTTGACATGGCCGAAGAGTTGCGACTCGAGCAGCTCGGTCGGCAGCGCGCCGGTATTGATGGGCACGAACGGCTTGTCGCGCCGCGGCGAGTTGGCGTGGATGGCCTTGGCGATGACATCCTTGCCGGTGCCGGTTTCGCCTTGAATCAGCACGGTGAAGCGGGAGGGAGCGACCTGCGCGACCAGGTCCAGGATGCGCAGCATCGACTCGCTCTTGCCGACGATGTTCTCAAATGT
>DASVAI010000100.1:0-28585 GCA_036376445.1 Acidobacteriaceae bacterium | reverse complement strand
CATCTGGTGCTGAAGGCTGCGGTAGGATGCGCTGTTCAGCAGGTACAGCCATTTCGGTCACCATCCCCACGAATCCAGTTCCAGGCATAGCCATGATCAGCTTGGTGGAGGGAGCCGAGCTGCTGCACCGGATGCCATGCGGGATCCCGCGCGGAAGGAAGATATATCCGCCCGGGCCCAAAACGGTCTTCTTGCCTTCACTGATAAAGGTGAATTCTCCGTCCAGGACATAAAACGCCTCGTCCTCATCGTGATGCAGGTGATACGGCGTTTCGTAGCCAGGGGCCACCGTGCTGTGGATCATGGAGTACGCGCCGCCGGTCGACTCGCTCGTCGCCAACACAACGTAGAGGCCGTTGAGGAACCAGTAGGCTGGGGCGTTGTCTACGCTTTTCCGGCCGGCCATTTCAGATCCGCATCGGCATGATGATGTAGCGGTACTTGTACTCGTCGCCCGGATCTTCGGGGCGCATCTGACCGGCGGACTGGGCGTCTTTGAACTCGAGGCGCACTTCGCCCGTGTTGCCGATAGCCTTCAGGAAATCGAGCATGTAGGCGGAGTTGAAGCCGACGACGAGCGCGTCAAACTGGTAGGGCGCCTCGATGGTGTCCTCGGATTCGCCCGATTCTGCGGAGGAGCTAGAGATGCGGAGCTCGTTCTGCTCCAGGCGAATCTTGATGGCGCCGGAGCGCTCGTCTGCAAACTGCGCGACGCGCTGGATGGAGCCGGAGAGGTCTTCCGAGCGGATGATGATGAACTTGTTGTTGTCGCGCGGCAGGACGGCCTCGTAGTTGGGGAATTGGCCAGTGAGCTTCCGCGAGGTGAGCACGCGCTTGCCGATGCGGAAGAAGAGCTGGTTCTCATCGTCGGCGAACTCGACCTTTTCGGCATCGGTGTTCGAGAGTAGCGACTGCAGCTCCGAGAGAGCCTTGCGCGGGATGAGGGTCTTCTTCTCGCCGCCCGGGATGCCGGTGAGCTCCTCGCCCTGTTTCTCGATGTGGGCGAGGCGGTGGCCGTCGGTTGCAACCATGGCGACGGATTCCGGCTTGAGGATGAGCAGCGCGCCGTTGAGGGTGTAGCGCGATTCCTCATTCGAGATGGCAAAGATGGTCTTCGAGATCAGGTTGCGCAGGGTGGCGACCGGGATCGCAACCATGGAAACGGACGGGAACTCCGGGACTTGGGGGAAGTTGGCACGGGCCATGCCGACCATCTTGGTGTTGGAGCGGCCGCTGCGGATTTGCACCCAGTGGTTGTCCTGGAGCTTGATTGAGATGTCGCCGTCGGGCAGCAGCTTGATGTAGTCGTACAGCTTGCGAGCCGGGATGGTGCAGGAGCCGGGCTTCTTGACCTTGGCGCTGCACGAGGTCCGGATCGACTGGTCGAGATCGGTGGCCGTGATGGTGAGACGGCCTTCGGCTTCATCGGCCTCGAGCAGGAAATTCGACAGGATCGGGATGGTGGTCTTGCGCTCGACCACGGACTGGGTGGCGGTGAGCTCGCGGAGCAGATCCTGCTTGCTGACGGAGATTTCCATGGCGAATCCCTGAACGGTGTGCTTGTCTGCTTCGAGTCCTACGGCGGGCATGTGCGGCTCCCCTGGAATGGGCTGCTTGGATGGATTGCCCACACTCTACACCAGACGCGTGACGGAAGTGCAGGAATCCGAACGGCACCATTTTAGCGGCGGTTGCGCCGTGGAAACCTGGGTAGTTTCGACGGAAATTCGGACTGGCCGTCCGAGGCACATGCGCCTGCGGCGCGAGCAGCGCGGCGCTCCGTTGTCGCTCACGCCAGCCTCTGGTTTGAGAAGCAGACGTGCGACGGCTACTACGAAGAATATCTACAGGTATGTATCTATAGCCGTCGTAGTCGTTTGCTGTGGGGAAGTGGGAATGCGCGGCAAAACCGCGTGGACGCTGGCGATTGAATGGGTGCGGGTTTTCTAAATCCGGCTACCACGAATGTGGGAGTGCTGGAGAAGCGGTGGATAAGGCCCGAGGGGCGTTCCAGTTCTCCAATTCCTTCCACAGGCGGGGACGCGAAATGCGCAGAGCTGGCAGCGTGGACACGTGGAAATTGCGGCCGCGGGCGCATGGGGTGCGGCGATGGCGCATTGCGGATTTCCACCGCGAGGCGTTTGCGGACGTGGTTTGCAGCGCTTCCACACCCAGGAACAGAATGTGGAAGAGGCGACGCTAACGGCGGGAGCCGCTGACCTCTTTGACCAACAGAACGAGAAGCACCAGGAGCGCGAACCCGAGGACGAGGTTTGCCAGGTCTCTGAAATTTACGAAGGAAAGGTCCGCAGCTTGCACCCCAATGGATTGCGCTACGGGGATGACCGTCATTTGGTCGCCTCATTCCTGGACGTGATTCCGGGACGTCATTCAGGGACGTGATCGTTCTAGTCCTCCTGCTGCGGGGAATCCACCCGAATCCCTGCGGGCAAGAGATTTTAGCGAGCCAGCCTGCGACGCCGACCAATGGCGAAGACCGCGAGCCCACTCACAACGATAGCAGCGGTGGAGAGCAGAACCTTGGCGACGCTCAGCGAGGGATTGGTGTCCTCGGTCGCTGGGATGGTGGAGAAGACGATGGTGGCCGCGGTACAGAAGAAACCGATAACGGCCAGGACCACAGTGAGGCGAGCACCGCCGGGCAAAGGGAAGCGGGTAAGTGCGCCGCGGCGGACGAGCCGGATGAGCGCGGCAAAGAGCAGCAGGTAGGGGATGAACATGGTGATGACGGACATGCTGACGAGCACGTCATACGCGCCGCGGACACTGGTGCCTGCCTGGCCCAGAATGGCCGTGAAGATGCCGGCGGATCCATACACGATGAGAGCGACCCAGGGAGTGCGGTAGCGCGGATGGATGCTGCCGAAGGCGGCGGGAAGGTAGCGATCGATGCCGGCGACAAAAGGCAGCCGGGAGGTGGCGGAGAGATAGCCGGCGGCTCCTCCGACGGCGCTCAGGGTGATGAGCGCGGCGACAAGGGGGATCATCCACGAAATGGAGAGTGAGGCGGCAAGATGCTCGATGCCGCGCATGAATCCATCGACGCCCGATACAGCGCTGCTGGGCAGCGCAATGAGCATGGCGGTGGTGCCCGCGATGTAGGCCACGGCGATAATGCTGCCGGCGATAAATAGAGCGCGGGGCAGTACGCGGCGGGAGTTCTCGATTTCATCGCCCATGAAGGAGCCGGCTTCGCAGCCAGCAAACGCGAAGAAAATGGTGGACCAGAAGATGGCATTGCGGAGGCCGAGGTGCGGCGTCATGGACGCGGCGGTGAAGCGGGTCGCAGAGTCGTGATGCTGGAGATACGCAAGCGCGAGCACGACCAGGATGAGAATCGGCAGCCAGTTGCCCACAGAGCAGATGTTGTTGAGCCACTTGCCGGATTCGATGCCACGAACATTGAGCGCCATGATGACGGCGAGCCAGAAGACCGCAAAGCCCATGTACCAGGCCGGGCTCGCGGCAAGCGCATTGCCGCGGCGGCCGAAGGCCACCAGCACGGAGCCAGCGCCAAAGTAGAGGATGGCCGGGAAGTAGGGCAGGTTGGACATCCAGTAGGTCCACGCGGCGAGGAAGGCGGTGCGGTCGCCGAAGGCTTCGCGCGTCCAGACGTACAGGCCGCCTTCGTCCGGATACTGCGCGGCCAGTGCGAGCACGCTGGCGGCAAGCGGCACAAAGAGTCCAAGCAGCGCCAGGACCCACACTGCGAGCGTGCCCGGGCCCGCTGCGGCCGCGGTCGCGATCCAGCGAACGCTGAGGATGGTGACGATGTAGAAGAGGGTGAGGTCGCGGAAGCGCAGCGAGCGCTTCAGGCTGGGCGGACTGGCCGTCCGAGGCAAAGGCGCCGGTGGCGCGAGCGGTTGGGTTGGCTCCCTTTGGTTGCTCACGTTTGGCGATACGGGCATGCTTATGAACTGCGAGTTCTTCGCTCAACTCGAACGAACGGCAGATCCCTCCAGTTCGCCTTGCTTTTGTCGGGATGAAGAAATTGTGGTGCGCTGCGCACTATCGGCGAGGACGGCCATGGCGGCGTTGCGACCGTTGATGGCGATCACTGACCCACCGGGATGGGTGCACGCGCCGCACATGTAGAAGCCGGGCGTGGGCGTACGTGCGCTGAGGCGCTTGGACCACATGTACGGCGGCAGGCATTCGCCCTGGAAGATGTGACCGCCGGTGAGGCCGACCTTCTGCTCGATGTCCGGGGGCCCGAGGACCTGCGCGTCGATGACGGCGGAGTTGGGGCCTTCGATGTTGGAGCAGAAGCGGCCGATGGAGCGAAGAGCAAGTGCGCGGACCTCGTCGCAGCGCGAATCCCAGGTGCCGTCCTGGAAGCTGTAGGGAACGTACTGCGCGAAGACCGACATGGTGTGCTGCCCGGCGGGGGCGACCGTGGTATCGTGCGCGCTCTGGAAGTAAAGCTCGCACCAGAGATGCTCGGGCAGATAGCCGCGCTTTGCCGCGGCGAAGCCGGCCGGCCACTCGGCATGAGTGAGCGGAGCGTTGATCTGGCCATAGTGGTGGGGCTTGTTCTGGCCGGGGCGTGCTTTGAAGTCCGGCAGAGCGGAGAGCAGCACATTGAGCTTCACCGTGCAGCCCTGGATCGGAATGGCTTCGATGCGTGCGCGCCATGCGGGGTCCGCGATCTGGCCGAGCATGCGGAGGGTGCGGACCGGGTCGGCGTTCGAGATCACGATGGGGGCAGGGATGCGCTCGCCGGATTCGAGTCGCACGCCGTCGCCGGGGAGGATCTCGGCGACGGGCACGCCTGCCGCGATCACCGCGCCGGCCTCCTGCGCGGCATCTGCGATGTAGAAGGACACCATTCCCATGCCGCCCGCGACATAACCCCACATGCCGGGCATGCCGCCGAGCCGGCCGGATGCATGGTGGAAGCGGATCGATGCCGTGCCGGGGTCGAAGGGGCTGGCGTTGGTGCCTATGACGCCCTGGCCGAGATACGCGGATTGCAGGCGAGGATCGCGGAGGTAGTGCTCGACAAATTCGGCCATCGACCAGTCATAGAGCAGGTGGCGCGCTTCCTGGTCGTCGCCGAGGCGTTCGTCGATTTCCTCTGGAGATGGAGCGTCGCCGATCCATGAATCGCGTTCGCTGGGGGGCCTGAGTACGTCACGTAACCGCTTCAGGGTGTCATTCATTGCCTTCCAGCCATCGACATCGCCCGGCGCGAAGCGGCGGACCTCTGTTTCGCATCGATCGTCATCGTCCCAGAGCTGGATGCTCGAGCCGTCGAGGAAGGGGACAAAGAGCCCGTTGACGGCGGGTGTCCAGCGGAAGCCGCGCGCGGGCAGCCCGAGCTCTTCGACGACCAGCGGATGCAGCAGGCCGGCCAGGTAGGCGCAGGGCGACATCTTCACGCCGGGGAATGGCTCTTCGATGGTGCAGGCGCCGCCGATCCGCTGTCGCGCTTCGAGGACGAGAACGCGCCGGCCCGCGCGCGCGAGGTAAGCAGCGCAGGCGAGGCCGTTGTGTCCTGCGCCGACGATGATGGCGTCCCATGATTTGGCGGCGAGCTCGCGGATGGGCGCGGGGAGGCCGAGCTCGCCTAGTTTTTGTGCGGTGGGTGAGGTGGTCGGCGGCACGCTATGGATTCCTCTGGCGTGGCTATGGTATCTCGTGTTCCGCGGTGTCGGACTTCCGCAATAGCCAGTTTCTTAGGAGTATCAGCAACCCGAGTTCGAGAAGCGCTCCCATAACGAATGCCCATTTTCCTGGGCTTATTTGATTCCTAAGGAGCACGTTCAGAAAAGAAAGCAGGTGCGTAAAAGCGATAAGAATAGTGAAGGCCCAGAACGCTCCTCGTCTCCACCAATTGCGACTTTCCCAGATGAAGCAGCCGAAAACAACCCCGGTGAATAGAGCGAAAAGCGGAATTTGATCGGAGAGCTTCGGATTGAGGTGTGCAAAGGGAACAATTCGAATTGTCAGGTAGAACAGGAAAAAGGCGAAGCCAATAATCGCGACCCGTGCAGCGGCGCGGTCGAGAAAAGCTGGAAGCTTTCGCATCTGCTCTCCCTTGCCGCTGGTGAGAACTGCTCACCGAACAGCTATCTAACTCTGAATACTAGCGTCGCTCCCAGCGCTCCTCATGCCGATCGTCGTGGTACAGAATCCCTGTCACCCGGCCGCTGGTGTCTTTCTGAAAGATGATCCGCGTCGGGCTGCCGCTGGGATAGAAGAACGTCGTCGGGTTTTCCGGCAGCAGCTCGATCAGGTCGTTGGTGCGGTTGCGGGAGAAAATTTTGTCGCCTTCGACCACGATCGACACCTGGCGGACATCGCCGTCATAGTAGTCGCCCACGTAATCGTCGTAGATATCCGGATCGACCTTGGCGGGAACGGGGTGGAGCGGTACCGTGAGCTGCTGCGCCTGCGCGCGAGCGCCGGCGATATCCGAAAGTTTATGTGCGAGCAACCACTGCGGGAGTGAGCGGTCGGCATATGCCTTGTCCCAGGAGTTGTGGTGCCAGCCCTCGTAAAGATAGAGCCGCACATCGCCGCCCGCGGCCTGGAGGGCCTGGTACATGATCTGCGATTCCTTTGCGGGAACCACTGGATCAAGCGTGCCGTGGAACATCCAGACCGGCGTGCGGCCGACGGCGCGAACGTAATCCGCGGGAAGCGTGCTGGAGCGCTTCCAGCGCTGCGGCTCGTAAGACCAGAAGATGCCGCCGGAGACAGGCACGATTGCTGCGAAACGATTGGGGTAGTCCTTCGCGATCTCCCACACACCGTAGCCGCCGAGCGAGAGGCCGGTGAGGTAGACGCGCTCTGGGTCGCCGTGGAACTCCTTCATCTCGGAATCGAGCGCGGCCATGGCCATCTGCATCATGTCCGGGTCGGTCCAGTGATGATGGTTGTAGGGGACCTGCGGCATCACCACCACGAAAGGCCAGCGCTCCGGGTGTGCGCGGATGGCGTTGGGCAGGCCGACCTGGGTTTCGTCCATGCCGTCGGAGCCGCGTTCGCCGGACCCGTGCAGGAACAGGATGACGGGCCAGGTGCGATGCGGATCGTATTCGATAGGCAGGTAGACGACATAGCGATAGCTGACGCCATTGAGCAGGGTGACTCGATTGAGAAACCCGGTGTCCTGCGGGCGAATGACAGGGCGCGGCAATTCGCGTTTCGGGTCGGTCACAGCCGGGTGATCGGCCGGACGAGCGGCGGCTGCCGGCGGGCGGTTCACGGCCTGCGGCGAGGCGGCGAACGACGCGATGGCAAGGCTGAGGGCCGGCAGAATACCGGCCAAAAAACGAAAACGGCACATCTGGGGGAAGGATATCGCACGGGGGTGCGGTGTTGCCTCGATCATCTCTGGAAGGCCTCCCAGAATCATCCCGGCAAACGGATTCATCTATTGAAGATGAGCCGTTTTCCAGTATTGCTTTCTCCTTTGCGCGTGGGTGCGCTTGTCCTGAAGCACCGCGTCGTGATGGCGCCGCTGACCCGAATGCGTTCCGGGCAGCCGGGCGACGTGCCACATGCATTGAACGCCAAATACTACGCGCAGCGCGCCTCCGAGGGCGGGTTGATCATCAGTGAGGCGACGCAGATTTCCCTCCAGGGCAAGGGCTATCCGGGGGCTCCTGGCATCCACAGCGCGGAGCAGGTGGCAGGCTGGCGCCGGGTCACCGAGGCGGTGCATTCCAAGGGCGGCTTGATCGTGCTGCAGTTGTGGCATGTGGGCCGTCACTCCCACAGCTCCCTGCATCCCGAGGATGGACTGCCCGTGGCACCGTCCGCAATTGCGCCGCGTGAGGGAAAGGCGCTGCGCGCGGACTTTCAGCCGGTGGACTATGAGGTGCCGCGGGCGCTGGAATTGGCCGAAATCTCCGGGGTAATCGAGCAGTACCGCCGGGGAGCGCAGAACGCGAAGGAGGCCGGATTCGACGGTGTTGAGATTCATAGCGCCAACGGCTACCTATTGGATCAGTTTCTGGAAAACGGAACGAACCATCGCACCGACCTGTACGGCGGTTCGGTTGAGAACCGGGCAAGGTTGTTGATGGAGGTGACCGATGCGGTCATTGGCGTTTGGGGCGCGGACCGCGTCGGCGTGCGACTCTCGCCGTACGGTACGTTCGGCGATATGCATGACTCCGATCCGGTGGCACTGTTCGGCTACGTGCTGGGGCAGTTGAGCGGGCGGAGGATTGCCTATGCCCACCTGGTGGAGCCGCGGGTGGGCAACGCGGGCGCGGATGTACCGCTGGACCGCACGGCGGCGCGAACGGCAGAGATTTTTCGCACGGCGTTTGAGGGAGTGTTGATCTCTGCGGGTGGCTATACGCCTGCGGAGGCGGAGGTGGCGCTCGAGACCAAACACGCGGATGCGATAGCGTTCGGGAGATTGTTTATCGCGAACCCGGATCTGCCGGAACGCATTCGCCTGAATGCAATGCTGAAGCGGCCGGACCGCTCGACATTCTACGGCGGGACGGAGACGGGGTATACGGATTACCCGATGCTAGAGGATGCGGTGACCTCGCCAGCGACGATCTGACGGTACAGTTCACCAATGCCAGGACGCCGAGGCACGGATGTCCGAGCGCTAGTTGTTCAGCATCTCCATCAACTTGTTGAGCGTGCGGTTCAGGTCTTTGTCCGTGCGCTTTTCTTCGTCGATCTTTCCGATGGAGTGCATGACGGTAGTGTGGTGCTTGCCGCCGAACTGGCGTCCGATTTCCGGCAGCGAGGCCTCGGTCATCTGCTTGGCGAGATACATCGCGATCTGCCGCGGCACGACGACGGCGCGCGAGTTGTTCTTCTGCTTGAGCTCGGTGACTTTCATGCCGAAGTGCTCGGCGACCGTGCGCTGAATGGCCTCGATGGTGATCTTGCGCACCTGGGTGTCGATGAACTGCTTGAGCGCCTGCTGAGCGGTGGAAAGCGTGATCTCGACGCCGTTCAGCGAGCTCCATGCGATCAGGCGGGTGAAGGCGCCTTCGAGCTCGCGGATGTTGGTGCGGATGTTCGTCGCCATGTAGAGCGCGACGTCCATGGGCAGCGCGCAGTTTTCGCTCTCCGCCTTCTGCTGCAGGATGGCGACCTTGGTTTCGAGATCGGGCGGCTGAATGTCCGCGATCAGTCCCCACTCGAAGCGTGAGCGCAGCCGCTCTTCAAGACCGGCGAGATCCTTGGGCGGTCGGTCAGACGCGATGACGATCTGCTTATTGTTCTCGTGCAGCGCGTTGAAGGTGTGAAAGAACTCGTCCTGCGTGCGCTCCTTGGAGGCGAGGAACTGAATGTCGTCGATGAGCAACAGGTCCACGCCGCGGTATTTATCGCGGAAGCTGGACATCTTCTCATTGCGCACGTAGGAGATCATCTCGTTGGTGAACTTCTCGCTCGAGACGTAGCAGATGGCCGCCTGCGGCTGGCGTCGCTTTACCTCGTGCCCGATCGCGTGCATCAGGTGCGTTTTGCCGAGGCCAACGCCGCCGTAGATGAAGAGCGGGTTGTAGGCCTTCGACGGACGCTCCGCGACTGCTTCCGCCGCGGCGCGCGCGAACTGGTTGCCGGCGCCGGAGACGAAGCCCTCGAAGTTGTAGCGTGGATTGAGTTGCGATGCGGTGTTCCAGTCGAAGCGGGTCTGCTGGCCATTCATGCCAGGCGCGGCAGGGCGCTGGCCAACAGGGCGCGGCGCGCCGGCGGCAGTGGCCGATGCAGGCGGGAAGCCGCCGTCTTCACGCTGCTCGCGCGGGCGCTGCGGGATCGAGGGGTCGTTTTCAAGCGTGACGAACTGAACGTCGTCGAATTCCAGCTCCAGCTTGTCGATCGCTTCACTGATCAGGTCGGCGTAGCGATCGCCCACGTGCTGGAAGTCCGCGGAAGGAATGCGCACGAAGAGGATGCGGCCGTTCTGATGGCTGATGCGTGTGGGCTTCAGCCAGGTGTTGAAGGAGTGTCGATTGACCTTTTTTTCCAGCGCCCCAAGGATGCGTGTCCATGGATCGATGACGGCCGTGCTGGTTGGAACAAAAGACATGCGCTTCCTTGCACTGACGTATGGGCCTCCTGGAGGGCAGATGGAAAGAAGCAACAGCGCGCCTCCACGTGGAAGGCGCGACAAGTGTGAATCAGCTTCTTTGGCTCCACTACCGGAATCACGTAGTGCGACGAGGAAAATCTTCGCAGACGTTTCTTCGATCCAGGATTTGGGGCATGACGCCAGAAAAATTCAGTTGTGAACGCAGCCGATACTAGCACAGACGGAAGCATCGGGTGAGCGGCATTGTCAGCAAAAAAGTTGTGTTGCACCACTGCTTGTGAAGACGGCCGAAAGGATACATGGGACGCGCAATTTTTGTGGCGAGTTGCGCGCCGAAATGTTATGCAGGCGGAGAGGTGAGAGTAGCAAAGGC
This sequence comes from Acidobacteriaceae bacterium, assembly GCA_036376445.1. Taxonomy (GTDB): domain Bacteria; phylum Acidobacteriota; class Terriglobia; order Terriglobales; family Acidobacteriaceae; genus KBS-83. The sequence continues at coordinate 18,173 of DASVAI010000100.1, read as the reverse complement.
GAAGATTCGGCAAGCGAGAGCAGGAGCGCCTCCCGGGGCGCCCCGCTTTGCCTGATTTGCACAGGATCGGCTATACTCAAAACTTGCCTGTATGGCAGTGATTCTCTTTTCCAGGACAGTTCGATGCCCAAGCGTACCTTCCAACCCAACCGCCGCCACCGCGCCAAGGTGCATGGCTTTCGCACGCGCATGAAGACCAAGGCGGGCGCTGCTGTGCTGTCGCGCCGCCGCGCCAAGGGCCGGCACCGTGTTTCCGTGTCGCCGGGCTATCGCGACTAAGCCCGCGACCAATCCAGGACCCTTCGCGTCCTCTGCCCAGGGGCCTCGGGGACGCGAACCGAACCCTCCCAACGCAGTGCCCCTTTCCACTGCTCCTTCCCTTCGACCGACCGGCTCTTCTGCGCGCCCAAAACGCGAGTGGCGGCTGCACAAGCATGCAGATTACCAGCGCGTCTATGCCGCCGGCCGGAAGCAGTTCTCGTCCCTGATGACCTATTTTGCCGCGCCGCGGACATCTGCCGACACAGGCCAGGGCACGCGTATCGGCATTACCGCGGGCAAGGTGCTGGGCAAGGCAGTGGAGCGCAATCGCATCAAGCGGCGCATGCGCGCAGCCATCGTGGCGAATCTGGACTTGTTGCATAGCGATCTCGATGTCGTGCTGCATCCGAAGCGCGCCGTGCTGCACGCGGAATGGGCTGCGCTGGGGAACGAAGTGCGAAGCATCTTCGTAAAAATCGAAGAGAGCCACGCACGAGGCATGGAGCGAAAGACATGATGCGCCGGTTGCTGTGGGTCTATAAGCACGGAATCTCGCCCTTGCTGCATGCCGCGGGCGGGGTGACTGGCGCATGCCGCTTCCAGCCGACGTGTTCGGAGTATGCAGCGCTGGCCGTGGCGACGCATGGACCGCTGCAGGGGAGTTGGCTGGCGGTGTGGCGCGTGCTGCGATGCCATCCACTGTGCCGCGGGGGCTTCGATCCGGTTCCGGGCACCGGTTACGAAGGGTCAGCGACCGCCCACATATGTGAGAAGGGTGGTCATCACCTGTGACGTGATGCATTTACCATGATGTGAGAGGCGGCGCCGCGGACGAACCGGGGCTGAGCGGATCCTTTCCCCTTTTTGCGCGCCCTCCACCGATTTTCCGATCCAGAAGAAGCAGAAAGAATAGCGAGCAAAGTTTCCTTGGCAGAGATACGCAATCCCAACCAGCAGAGCGGCGGCAAGCAGCAGGACTCCCGCTCCTTTTTAGTTTTCGCCCTGGTGTTTCTCGTGATGCTGCTGGCGCTGCAGTACTTCCGGCCGAAGAAGCCGGCGCCGCAACCCGCACAGCAGAAGCAGCAGCAGACCGCAACCACGGCAAACACCCCGACAACCGCGCCGGCTCCGGAGACTCCGAGCACCGACACCGGAACGAAGAAAACGGCGGGCGGAAGGAAGAAGACGGCGGCCGCGCTCGCGCCCCCTGCCTCGGTGGCTGCGACTGCGGAGCAGACCACCACGATCGAGAACGAGAACTACCGCATCGTCTTCACCAATCGCGGGGCTGTGGTGAAGAGCTGGCTGCTGAAGCGGTACGAGGACGAGAGCAACAAGCCGCTGGACCTGGTGAACCCGGAGACAGCGGCGAAGTTCGGCTTTCCGCTCTCGCTTTACTCCTATGACGCGGGGCTGCGTCAACGGCTTAACGACACGCTATATGTGCCCTCAAAGACCGGCACATTGACTACGCCTGGCGAGGTGAGCTTCGAATATTCGGGCGGCGGCCTGGAGGTGAAGAAGACCTTCCGCTTCGACGAGAGCTACGTTCTGCACGTCACTGCATCTGTAACGAATAATGGCAGCCCACTGCCCACCTTGCTGAGCTGGCCGGCGGGCATTGGCGACCAGGGCACGCTGGCTTCCTATTCAAAGGCGCAGTTCGATGCCTCGCAGAACGGCAAGTTCGATAAGACCGCGCCGAAGAAGGTGAGCGGCGGCGCAACGCTGAATGGCCCGTTTGATTACGCGGGCATCAGCGATCTGTACTTTGGCGCGATCTTCCTGCCTGACCAGCCGGACCAGACCTCCGTGGTGTCGCTGAACAACAGTTGGAGCATTCCCAAGGACGCGAAGCAGCCCAAGGGCGCCACCGAAGATGTGCCGCTGCTGGGCGCGGCCGTGGGCTCGATGAGCACGCCGGTTTCGCTGCGCGTCTTCGCCGGACCGAAGGTGATCTCGGTATTGAACAGCGTGAAAGCCACCGCAGCGAACGGCACCGACACTGGCCCAAACATTGAGCCGATCCTGAACTTCGGCTGGTTTGGATGGATCGCGAAGCCGCTGTTCATAGCGCTGCGCTTCACCTATGACCACATCGTGCCCAACTGGGGCTGGGCGATCCTGATCCTTACCCTGGTGCTCAACCTGGCGATGCTGCCAACGCGCATCACCATGATGAAGTCCGCGCTGAAGATGCAACGCATTCAGCCGGAGATGCAGCAGATCAAGGAGAAATACAAGAAATACAAGGCCACCGATCCGCGCCGGCAGGACATGAACAAGGAGATCATGGAGCTGCAGCGCCGCGAGGGCGTGAACATGTTCGGCGGGTGCCTGCCGATGCTCATCCAGTACCCGCTGCTCTACGGCTTTTATGAGATGCTGGAGAACGTAATCGAGCTGCGGCACGCGCACTGGTTCTGGCTGCACGATCTGGCGGCTCCGGACAAGCTGTACATCTTGCCGATCTTCGTCATCCTCACCATGTTCACCACGTCGTATCTGTCGCCGTCGCCGGGTGTCGATCCTGCGCAGCAGAAGATGATGGCCTTCATGATGCCGCTGATGTTCGGCTTCATCATGCTGAACATCGGCTCCGGGGTGGCGCTCTACTGGGCGGCCAGCAACCTGATCACGACCGGCATGCAGATCATTATGAACCGGACGGGCATGGGCAAACAGATGCGGGCGATTGCCGCCAAACGCGCAGCCAAGAAACTGCCGCGCAGCGGGCGGCGCACTGCATAGGGAGTGGCTATCCCGGCAAAAGCGCCTCCGGCACGTGCTGGTTAGTTCGCTCCGCTGTCGCTCACTCCCGGGTTCGCAGATGACTGAGAGGTCTAAACGAGCCGTCGATATAGGATAAGGGAGCTTATGCCGATCGAAGACTACCGTGTCGCCGCCACAAAGATTTCCGACTTTCTGAAGCTGCTGACCACCACCGGAGGGCTGCGGCTGAAATACCGCATCACAGCCGGCGAAGGCGCCGCCGATCCTGATGGGCTCGAAGCGCGCGAGATTTACGTGGAGATCGCCGGACCGGACGCGCCGCTGGTGACGCAACGCAACGGCGAGCTGCTGCGCGCTCTGGAGCACATTGCAGCCAAGATGCTGCGCCTGGAGCCGGAGGAACACGACCGCATTTCGTTCGACAGCGGAAATTTCAAGGCGATCCGCGCGCGCGAGATGAAGATGGCGGCCGAAGCTGCGGCGGAACGCGTGCGGCGCAGCGGCACCCCCTACAGCTTCCAGCCAATGAGCTCGCGCGAACGGCGCATGCTGCACCTGGCCTTCCGGCAATTCGACGATCTAGAGACGGAGTCGAGCGGCGAAGGACTGCGGCGCTTCGTTGTGGTCTACCGTAAGGGCGATAAGCACATTCCGCCGCTAGCGGCGCCGTCGTTTCAGCGCAGTGGCGGCCGCGGAGGCGGGCGCGATTCGCGCGGCGGCGGACGGGGTGGAGACCGGCGCGGGGGTGGTCGCGGCGGCGATCGGCGTGGTCCGCGCGGTCCGCGCCGCTGATCGCGTTCTGACGGATCAGCGCACCGCGGTAACGACATGACCGCAAGCATCACAAACGACACCATCGTTGCCATTGCAACGCCGCCGGGTCGCGGTGGCATCGGCATCGTGCGGCTTTCCGGGCCGGATGCGCGATGCCTGCTATTGCCCAATTTGCAGTTACGTTCTGAGCTGGCTCCGGGACGGGCGCGTTACTGCACCATTGTGGACGCGAATGCGCGGCTGGATGAGGGCGTGGTCACGTACTTTGCCGCGCCGAACTCCTACACCGGCGAGGATGTGCTGGAGGTAGCGGCGCATGGCTCGCCCGTGATCCTGGACCTGCTGGTGCGGCGGGCGCTCGAAGCCGGAGCGCGGCTGGCGCGGCCCGGCGAATTCACCGAGCGCGCCTTTCTGCATGGCCGCATCGATTTGACACAGGCCGAGGCGGTGCGTGACCTGATCGCGGCGGAGACGCTGTACCAGGCGCGGGTGGCCGCCGAGCAGCTTGGCGGCGCGTTGAGCCGCCGCGTCGCTCCGGTGAAGGAGCAGCTTGTGGAGTTGATCACGCTGCTCGAGGCCGGCATTGACTTTGCGGAAGACGATATCGATGTGACACCGGATGCGGAGATTGCGCGCCAGCTGGACGTGATCGCTGCCGGGATTGCGCCGATGGCGGCGAGCTTTCGCGAGGGGCGGCTGGTGCATAGCGGCCTGACGATGGCGATCGTGGGCCGGCCGAATGCAGGCAAGTCCTCGCTGTTTAATCGGCTGGTGGAGCGCGAGCGCGCCATCGTGACCGCGACTCCCGGCACTACGCGCGACCTGGTGACGGAGCGCATTTCGCTGGGCGGCATCCCGGTGGAGATGGTGGATACTGCCGGCCTGCGCGAGACTACGGACGAGGCGGAGTTGCATGGGGTTGCGCGAACCGAGAGCGCAATGGCGGACGCGGACCTGGTGCTGCTGCTGCTGGACGCAACGGCAACGGTGGATGCTGGCGGCGTGCTGCGGCTGCCGGTGGAAGATGCTGCACTGCTCACATCACTCGAAGGACGCTCGCCGATTCTGGTGGTGAACAAAATTGATCTGGCGCGGCCTTCGCGTGCTGAAGGCATTGCGGCAGAGGTGGCGGAGGTCTCGGCGCTGACCGGCGAAGGTGTGGCCGAGCTGCGCGGTCGTTTGCTCGAGCGGGTGCGCGGCGGCGCCAACGATGCCGAAGGCGGCATGCTGACCAGCCTGCGGCACTACGAGGCGCTCGAGGGTTGCGCGCAGGCATTGGCGCGGGCGCGCGCCGGGCTCGACGAGCAAGTGCCGCACGAGATGCTGCTGCTGGACTTGTATTCGGCGCTCGGGCAGCTCGATCAGCTCACCGGCGCCACAACTGCGGATGACATCCTGAATCGCATCTTTTCGAGCTTCTGCATCGGCAAATGATTTGGTTTCCGGCGTGCGATTGATCTCCAGATTCAGCTCGCTGCGGAGTACGTTACTGCAACTGGCTGACGCCTACTGGCCGTCCGGTTGCCTCAAACGCATTCTGTGCGTCCTGGAGAGATGTCCAGCCGGACCATTCGGTACCGCTGCCGGTGCACTCAGCCTGCACTGCGACGTGAGTGACCTGGCGCGCCACATCGTCGGGGATGTCGACGGACGCGCTTCGGCGGATGATGCCTGTATCGCCGCCGCGGCTTCTGCCACCGATGCTGACCTCATCTGTTTCGACAGTGTAGAGCTTCACCAAAGGATCGTGCACTGCGTCGCAGCTACCGTGTACCGGATGTAAGCAGCCTTTGCTGAGCGTTACATTAAGCCGCCCTTTCGGACCCGCCTCTGGCGAATCTGTCTCCAGCTCCAAGGTCAAGCTGAGCCAGCCAGTCTGCGGACTCAGTGCGGCGGAGCCGCGCACCCAGCTCTCCGGACTGGCGCCGCAATACGTCGCCGTCTGCAGGCCGTGATCCTGCCCATCGTGGCGACCGTCGTGCGGCGCGACATACGTTCCCCATCCAAGGATGGGCGGCGTTCGTTCCTGCGCAGCGGCTGAGAGACAGCAGAGCGCCAGCAGTATGCCAAGGCGGGAGGACATGCACTGCATGGTACCGGCAGAGGGCAGCCAACCGAATCCCGCTTTCCGGTGAGACTGTCCCGGCGTCGCACCTCATAGTCAGACTGCCGGGGGCCCGTAATTGATGAGGAAACAAGGGTTCATATCGCCAGAATGTCTCCCTCATAGTTACCAATAACGTGTCGGATTAGAGTCCGCTCTCCAGCGGTCTCAAGCCATGTCGTACTACGCGTTTGTTGAAACGCTGTGTTCCTCCGTGTGAGGGTGCTTTCTGTCTTCACTGGTGACCCGCTCGAGCCATATCTCTCGCCAATAGATGCGCTCGTCGAGCGGAGCAAATTCGAAGTACTCCCCTGTTGCGGTCACGCCATCCAGAGCGATGCACGCGTTCTTGAACGTCATCATCTTGCCCGATCTTTCGTCGATCTGGCGGTTCACACGCGCCAGCACCCTGTAGGTTCCACCGCAGAAGCGTGTCATCTCCTTATCGAAAAAGAGTCCACGATTTTTGAATTGCGCGTCCAGCGTTTGCTCGATTTCCTGCTTGCTCTTGATTCGCACAAGCTCGCCTGGCTGCAGATCGAGCAACACATGCGGTGTGACCTGCGAGCTAGCCTGCAAGGGAAATGGGAAGCGCACACCACCGAAACGGCGCTGCACCGCATTGAAAACGAGGATCGATATGTAGACAAGAAAACGACCGAGACGCACATTTCCGCTGAGGAGGTCCCTGAGAAGGTTGCGCGGATGGTTCCAAGGTGTCGGAGTGGTTGCCTCCGGCAATCTGCACAATTGACAGACGAAGCGAGGTTCAGAGGTCTCGGCGTCGATGCGCGTGGTGAACTGACGAAGATCCAGCTGCGCGGACGATCCAGTGATCTGAGCAGGTGACGGCTTCCGCTTTGACGAAACCCGGCGCAACCATACTTCTTTCCACAGAAACGGGCAGTCGGCCTGACACCCCGCGTGATGGGTACCATCGCAGCGGAGATCTGCCAGGATTACGGTATCGCGCATCCGTCGCATGCCGGTCGCGAGGATCCAGTCAAATATCTTGTCGACGCGCCGGAATACGCGCGCTTGTGTGCCACACCACGCCTCCATCTCCGGCATGAATGGCAGGGAATCCCGTTCGCCTCGGGAATCGAGCGTTGCAAGAATCTCTTCGCGAGAGCGTATCTCCACCAGCTCCCCAGCCCGCAAATCAAGTTGTTCTCGCGACCGGCCTGCAAGAGCCCGAATGCCTCGCAGGAGCGCACGAAAACCTCGGACCACAAATCCGCCATGCCATTCTCGGGGCGGCCCTGCATACGGCAGTCCACGGCTTTCGAGGCTATCCCGATGGAGACTGATCAGCGCACCCGCCAGCACGAGCATAGTTACAAATTCGCTGCATAGGAGCCCGACGCCGACTGCCCACCAGACCAGAACGATGAGCAGAGGCGACTGCGTCTGAGCCAGGTGTATCTCAAGAATGAGCCAAAGGAGCGCGGCAAGCCCGGCGAGCGCAAGCAATGAGGCGCCCACAGCCGTTTTCCAATAGCTTCTTCGAGGGTTGGTCAATTCAACCTCAATCTGTCAACATGCTCTGTCGCCTGTGCGCTGCCCTTGTTCCCAATTCATCGACTTTGGTCAGGAGCGACGCAGCATGCGAAGGAATGACCCGGTTCTATAGGTTCGGGGCAACCGGAATCAGGCAGTGTTTGGGTAATCGGTTTGGACTATAGCATCGGTGACTCATGGTCGCAAGAAAAGGAACGCAAGGACGCGCACTCCCCGATTACGCCGGTCCGAATTGGTCGTTACCGGCGTGCGGGGAACGAGAATTGGACCACCTTCTCCCCGGTTCCAGCCGGCACGCAAGAGCATTCCTGAAACGCGGATACCTGCGGAACGCCGCGCAGCATCGTATGTGAATCGAGAGGATTTGGGCCACCGAAATGTGAGGAGATCTTGCGACTCGTCGTCTTGATGATTGAGGTGGAACAGCCTGAAGGCGTTTCCACGCGAAAGCTGGTTCTGGAGACTGCGCGCCACAACGTGATCACTGCGTACAACTCCGCGACAGGGGTCGAATTATTGCGTCGGTTTCCGAATGTCGACGTGATCGTAGTTCATACCGAGATGGAGAACTTCTCGTTTGAAAAGACGGTTCGCGATCTTAAGAAGGTCCGCAACGACGTCCCGGTGATTGGAATTACGCCCCGCGGTCAAACAGACACAGATGGAGCGGAATACATGGTATCCAGCCATGATCCGCAGGCGCTTCTTCAGCTGCTGGCCCGGGAGTTTGAAGCATCGACCTCGGATAACGACAGGGACTAAGGAAGTCCGACATCCTGCCGCCGACTTTCTCGCGCATCGAGGTGAGTCATACGGCCCGTAACAGCGCCAGCCTCCTGCCATGGACCAGAAGCCATCATGCTGAATGGGGTACTGATCGCCATCGTGGCCCATGGGCTGATCGGCATATCGCTGGTGTGGGACAAGGTTCTGCTGCGGCGTAAGCGAATGCAGAGCCTGGCGTCGTATGTCTTCTGGCTGGGCGCCATCAGCATCTTCGGGCTGCTGCTGATTCCCTTCGGCTTTCATATGCCGCCGAAGAAATGCGCCATGCTTGCCATGGTTGCGGGCTGTTGCGACTTGGTCGCGTCGTGGTTCTACTATGCGGCCCTGAAAGCAGGCAAGGCATCGGAGGAGGTGGCAGCGACAGGTGGATTCACGCCTGTCGCGACTCTGCTGATTTCCATTCCGCTGCTGGGCATGCGGCTGGATGGGCAGCTTCTGGGGTTTGCCATCATGACCGCTGGCGGATTCGTGATGTTCTTCGCGGAACGCATGCCGCTGCGGCGCACGCTGCCGAAGATATTGTGCGCCGCTGTTCTCTTTGGACTGACCGGCGTGCTGCAGAAGATAGCTTTCAATCACGCCAAATTTGTAAGCGGATATGTGTTTTTTACCATCGGGACCTTCGCCGGCTCGATACCGTTATTGCTGCGCCCCACGTGGAGGAGGGAGATATTTGAGCACTCCGAGGAAGCGCCGCCACGCAGCAAGGCCGGCTATATGCTGAACCGGCTTGTCGCCGGAGTGGGATCGTTTCTCGTGGTGTACGCCGTCAGCCGCTTGTCGCCGTCGCTGGTGGAGGCGATCTCCGGCGTGCGGTACGTGATCGTATTCCTTGGCGCATACGCCGTCACACGATGGAGGCCAGCGTGGTTCCGCGAGGATTTTGGGCGCCGGGCAGTGCTGATAAAAGTCCTGGGCACTGCGCTGGTCGCGGCGGGTCTGGTCCTGGCCGGACTGCATGGTGAGACAGGCGGCAACTCCGGCGGCCCAACGTAACGACATGGAATGGCTCGCTCATACCGTGAGATATGTTCTCGTCCGCTGGGGCTATCTGGCCCTGGCTGCAGGGCTGCTGGGAGAGAATGCCGGCCTGCCCCTGCCGGGCGAAACCATCCTGGTGTATTCGAGTTTTCTCGCGCACAAGGCGAAGGAACTCAACATCATCTACGTGATTCTGGTCGGGATCGCCGCCGCGGTGATTGGCGACAACATTGGATTCTTTGCCGGCAAATACTTTGGACCTCGTCTGCTCAACTGGCTGAAGCGGCGCTTTCATATGGACGAGGACATCGCCGCGGCCGAGGACCAGATTCGACGGCACGGTCCAATGACTGTCTTCTGGGCGAGGTATGTGTTTGGGCTGCGGACCGTCGCCGGCCCGGTTGCCGGAGCGCTCCAGATGGAGTGGAGGAAGTTTCTTATCGCCAATGTGCTTGGAGCGGCGAGTTGGGTGACGACGATCGCGATGTCCGGATATCTCTTCGCGACCAAGTTCGAATCGCTCGCGAGCTATATCGAAAAGGTTTCCTGGACGATCACGGGCGGCATCTTTGCCGTGGGCTATGTGCTGTGGCGCAGAAAGAAGAAGCAGATGCGCGAGCAGAAGCAGGCGGCCTGATTCCCGGCCTAACGCAACATTGCGATGGTGGTAGTTATCCGCTGAATGCTTCGCTCATCGATCTGTTTAGTGGTGCCCACCTGAGGACGCATGGCCGCCGCCCATGGCGCCACCACCCGCAGACATAGACCCGCCAGAGATTCCGCCTCCTCCCATCGAATGAGAACCGCCGCCGACTGGTCCCGACGGTGCGGAATGCGAGCCCATTGCGCCCCCCGCTCCGCCGGCAACGCCGGAGTGACCTCCAGCCGGCATGGTGGAATGGCCTCCGGCTGGGATGGTGTGGGTGCTCATATTGCCCCCGGCACGGGCGCTGTTATTCATGCCGTGGTCATTCGGAGTAGACCCGACAAAGACGGGGCGCTCGATCGTGCCGTGCTGCATCACGTTATTCGAGATGTGGTTCAGCTTTCCGAAAGTTCCGCGCGGCACTCCGAGTCCGGCGGAGTCTTTCTGGAAGGCGAATGTGTCGCGGCCCTCGCTGAGTTTGGAGGCCACCAGCGGCTTTTGATTGACCGCGATCACGGTGGGACCGACGGGACGCGGTTTGCCGATCGGCATCTTGAGCTGCGTCAGGCGGTTCGGAAGTTTCGCGATGGCCGTAGTGTTCTGCAAGCCGTTCCAATCGTTGTTGGGCTGCCACCCCCAGCCTGCGCCTGGGCAGTAGTTCCACATGCCGGAATGGAAGGCGGTCCAGCCCCAGGGATACGGCGAAACCCAGGAATACCCTGCGCTGGGATAGTAGGCCCAGGTGCCGTTGGCGTAGGGACTCCAGCTGGAGCTGACCAGATACGGACGCCACATCGAGCCGCAGCCGCCGACAGAGGCGAAGCTGCCGTAGTAGTTCATATCTGCGAGACCATAGGCGTATGGGACCGATGCGTAGTTGCTGCTGCCGCTGGGAGCGAAGCGCTGATGATATTCGGCTTCGTGCTTGTCCCATTCATCGAAGGGGCCCTTTTCATTCTTGCTGACCAGGGTCGGCGGGGCGGTGTTCGCAGGATCGAAGAGCAGACCCTTCTTGTGTCCAACCGTCGTGATCGTTCCTCCGCTGGCTGCCTGTACCGTGCCGTCGAAGACATCAAGCCGCGGCTGCTTGCCACTCAGCGACAGCGCAATGTGCGCCGCGGGATCCAGCGTGAGGCTCTCCTTGCCGAAGGTGATGTGGACGTTGTTGCCTTTGCTCTTCGTCATGCTGGCATAGATCTGGCCTTGCACGATGTGAATGGTGGACGATCGCGCGCCGCTGGCGTCGAGCGAGAGTTCGGGAAACTCCACAACGGTGTTGGGCGTCAGACGCAGGCTGCTGTTGTCCTCAAACTCTACTTCGGCCACGCCTTCCTCAGTGCGCAGGCGGCTGCCCTGCACGATGGGCAGATTTGCGAACGCCGTCTCGAAGCCATTGCCGGTTTGCCGATCGAGCTGCACGACTCCGTTTACCTGGCTAAGCCGCACGATGCGCGGCCCGTGCGAGGCCGGTTGGGCCGGCGCGGCTGTTACCTCAGGAGCGGCAGGAGATTCGGCCTGCTGCGCGGAAACCGGATTTACCCCAAGGCTGAAAACGAGAAAAGCTGCCGCGGATGCGGCGGATACGAGAGCGTTCGTCATGGGATGCCCCATCTCTCCCGGCAGGGAGTCACCGGCGGAACATCTGACCCCGGAAGCTTGCCCTGCGAAGGCGCGACCTGAGTATAGCGCCTTGAAGCAAGGCCTGGCCCGCGGGAAGTAGTCACCAGATTGTCACTCTTTCCTGCCCGCCGCCTTGCGCGCCTTCTTGACAAGATCCATTGCTATTCCGCTCTCCTTGCAGCCCAGGAGCTTGTATTCCTTGCCCTCCAGCCGGTGATAGTTCACGAAAAATGCTTCCAGTTCCACGACGAAGTTCTTCGGGAGATCCTTGAGCTTGGTCCAGTCCGCGTATTCATGGCTCAGATCCGCTACGGCGATCAGGCGATCATTCCGGATCTTCTTCTTCTCATCGATCTGTTCGCCTTCAATCACCCCGATGAGCCGCGACGGCACTACACAACCGGGAAAAGCCGGCACATCCATCAGCGACAGGACGTCAATTGGATCCCCATCCGGAGCAAGCGTGCGCGGCAGAAAGCCGAAATCATGCGGGAAGACCATGCCCTCCGGCAGCACCTTGCGCAGAACGAAGATGTTCTGTTCCGAGTCGAAGCCGTATTTGTTGCGACTGCCCTTCGGAGTTTCGACGACCACTTGAAAGCTCTCTTTGCTGCGCGGTTCAAGAGAGTTGGGAGAGCTGAGGGATGCACGTTTCTGATTTTTAGACATAACTGCAGGGATAAGAGGAGCGTACCGGGAAAAGTGATGCTCGCAGACTGGGAAGGGTGCATCATTGACCCAAACTGGCTAAGAGTCCTGCAGCGGCTTGGGATTCTCCGGGATTCGGAGCGACTAAAGAGAGCAAACCCATCAACCTCACGCCGAAGGCGCCTCCGTCCGTGCGGCACGCACTAAACTAAACACCATGCTCTACACGGAGGCCGTCGATCGCCTGCAGGCCCTGGGCGCCGAGCTTCATGCCGCAACCGGTCAGCCGCGGCGGAAGTTTGAGCTCGCCCAGATGCGGACGCTCATGGCCTCGCTCGGCGATCCCCAACAGTGCTTCCGGTCCATCCTTGTCGCCGGCACCAACGGCAAGGGTTCCACGGCCTCCACGCTCGCATCGATCCTTGCCGCCTCCGGACTGCGCACCGGCCTCTACACCTCGCCCCACCTGGCTCGAGTGAATGAGCGGATACGCGTCCTGACCCGCGTCGACGGACAGGGTATTGACGTGATCACCACGCTCATCCCCGACGACGACTTCAGTCGCCATCTCGAAGCCGTGATCCACGCCGCCGAGCGCCTCGTCTCCGAAGGCCGGCTTCCCGGGCCGCCCAGCTTCTTTGAAACCGTCACGGCCATGGCGTTCCTCCACTTTGCCGCGTCGGAAATCGATATGGCGATTCTTGAAGTCGGCCTTGGCGGACGGCTCGACGCGACCAACATCGTCGATCCGGTGCTCTCGATCATTACGGACATCTCGCTCGACCACACCGAGTGGCTGGGTCCGACCATCACGGACATCGCGCGCGAAAAGGCCGGCATTCTCCGGCCCAACGGCGTGCTCATCACGCTGCCGCAGCACCCCGAGGCGAACCAGGCTATCGGCGAGGCTGCCGTGACGCTCAACGTCAGCGCCATCAACGCGGCCGCGGCCCTCCCATTTGATACATCAGGAGTTACGAATACGCGCAATCGCTATTCACTCGATATAGTCGGCATGCACATCGATGTCGATTCGCCGCTCGCCGGCCAGCACCAGCAGCGCAATATCGCGCTCGCCATCACGGCCGCCCTAGAGTTAAGTAGCCGTTTCGGTTACGAAATAAATGCAGTGTCCATCGCTGCCGGAATCCGCCAGACCCACTGGCCCGGCCGGCTTGAAAAGCTCACCCGCGATGGGCGCTCCATCCTGCTCGATGTGGGTCACAATCCCGCCGGCGCATGGACGCTTCGCGCCGCCCTGGCGGCAGAAGGCAAACCACCGTCCGTCGTGATCTTCGGCTGCCTGGACGACAAGCCCGTCGAGGAGCTGGCCCAGATTCTCTTTCCGCTCTTCGATCGCGTATTGCTTGTCCCTGTGCCTTCACCACGCGCTGCTTCGGGCGCGCGCCTGCTTGCCGCCGCGCAATCCGTCGGCGCGGCGGCCACACTTGAACCGAACTTTGCAGCTGCTCTCGCCGCAACCGGAGGTGACGACGCTGTCATTACCGGCTCCGTTTATCTGGTTGGCGAAGCCCGTGGAGTGCTTCTTCATGAGGGATGGAGCTCCCATGGCGGCTGAAACGGAAACAGCGATCGACACCGCACCTCCGCGCCACCTCACGGCCAAGGAGCACATGTTGTCGACTTTGGTTCAGGCGCCGCTGTTTTTTAGCGCCACCGCGGCCTTCGGGACGGTTTCGCTGCTCGCCTCGCTCACCGAAACGGACGGACGCCGCCAGCACCGTATCGCGCGCGCTTGGGCCCGCTTCTCGCTGGCGATTGCGCGCTCGCCTATCCATATCAAAGGGCTCGACGTCGTTCACAATCACCCGGTCGCGGTCTATGCCTGCAATCACCTCTCCTACATGGACACGCCGGCGATCTTTGCCGCGCTGCCCTTTCAGTTCCGGATTCTCGCCCGCAGCGATCTTTGGAAGTTGCCATTCATTGGCTGGCACCTGAACCGCTCCGGCCAGATTTCCGTCAATGTCGACAATCCGCGCGCCTCTATTGCGAGCCTTACTAACGGGGTGCGAGCGCTGAAGGCGGGTATGCCGCTCTTCGTGTTTCCTGAGGGCGGGCGCTCGCGCGATGGCCGGCTTGGCCCCTTCATGAGCGGCCCCGCCTGGATGGCGATCCGCGCCGGCGTCCCGCTCATTCCCATGGCTCTGGTCGGAACTTTCGAGCTGCTGCCGATCCATACCATGCAATTCAGCCCACGGCCGTTGGAGCTGCGTATCGGGGCACCCATCTCCACCGAGGGTTTTACAACGCGCGAGTCCGAGACGCTGACCGCACAATTGCGGCAAACTATCGAAGAGCTGCAACGCGCCTGAAGGACCGATTCATGCCGAAGCCACGCATCCTGATTCCTGAGCCTACCTCCACCGATCCGGACTATAACCAGCGGGGATGGCCGCAGTATGCCGCTGCCATCGAGCAGGCCGGCGGCATTCCCGTTGCAATCCCGCTCCAAGCCACCCAGGAGGAGCAGGCCCGGCTTATCGCCGACTCAGCGGGAGTTCTGCTGCCGGGCAGCCATGCGGACGTGAATCCCGAGAAATGGAACGAGCCGCTTCACCCCAGATCAGCGCCTGCCGATCCCCTGCGGGAGGCGGCTGACGAACTCCTGTTGCAGGATGCGTTCAATCTGCAGAAGCCGATCTTCGGCATCTGCTACGGGATGCAGTCGATGAATGTGTGGCGCGGCGGGTCGCTGGTCCAGCACCTGCAGACACGGGTGAACCATACGCCGGGCCGCCACATTGCGGAAGCGCACCAAGTTGCGGTCACGCCGGGAACTCGCCTCTTCGGGCTGGTTGAGAGCGCTCAGTCCGGCATCTCTCCGGTGCTGGTCAACTCCAGCCACCACCAGGCCGTCGCCCGCGTGGGAGACCAGCTCCATGTTGCGGCCATCAGCCCGCTGGATGGGACAGTGGAAGCAGTGGAGGGGTCGGAGCCAGGAGCGTTCGTGCTGGGCGTCCAATGGCACCCCGAGCGGACCTGCGATTCCAGCCCCCTATCGCGAGAGCTCTTCCGCGCGTTCGTCGAGGCTGCCGCCGGTTGGAAGCCGCAACCGAACGGCTGCTAGATGCCGATCAAGCCAGCCGATATCCAAGCCGCCGCGGCGCGCTGGCGCCTCCCTATCGCGACTCCCATAGCCGAGAAACTCGCCGTCTATGGCGACATGCTATTGCGTTGGAACAGCCGCCTTGCGCTCACTTCGATCCGGGATGAGGCTGCGCTGATCGAGCGTCATCTCATGGAAGGACTCTTTGCCGCGGTGCATCTGCCGGCTCAAGTCGCGAGCGCGCTTGACTTTGGGTCGGGGACAGGCATCCCGGGCATTCCGATCGCGCTCTACCGGACGGATGTTCGAGTGACTTTGGCCGAGTCGCAGCGGAAGAAGGCCGCCTTCCTCCAGGAAGCCAGCCGTCTGCTGGGACTTCGCTGCGTCGTACACGCGGAGCGGGCAGAGACGCTTCCAGCGGAGAGTTTCGGGGCCGTGTGCATGCGTGCGGTGGATAAGACGGACGAGATGCTCCCGGAGGCCATCCGTCTTCTGGAGCCACACGGTGTTTTATGCCTGATGTTTGGGCGACACTCGCCTGAGCTTGGCCCTGAATGGGAATGGAGCCGCTTCGAACTGCCGGGAAGTCACGGACGGGTTTTGCACATTGGCCGCCGCTCCTGATGTTCCACGTGGAACATGCATGTCCCTGCATTGTCTGATGTTCCACGTGGAACACTCCTGACCCTCCCGGCGTTCCACAGCATCTTCCACAACTCCCACCGTTGCGCCTGTTTGCATCCAGCCGGACTCGCCATTAGCTTTATCTGCAATGTCCGAAGCCATTATTTTGGCCATCGCCAACCAGAAAGGTGGCGTCGGCAAGACCACTACCGCCATCAATCTGAGCGCGGCCCTTGCTCTCGAGGGGCTACAGTGTGTCCTGATCGATTGCGACCCTCAGGCCAACAGCTCGAGCGGTCTCGGTGTCTCGCGCGATGGCGACCACGGTTCGGTCTACGACCTGATCACCGGGAGCGCGACGGTGGATACGCTGCTGCTGCCCACTCCGGTCGAAACCCTCAAAATCGTCCCGGGCAGCCGCAACCTCATCGGGGCCAATCTCGAACTGGTGGACAGCAAGGATCGAGAAACCCGCTTACGCGACACGCTCAAAGAGCTGCGGATTGCCTATGACTTCATCCTCCTGGACTGCCCGCCGGCTCTCGATCTGCTTACGCTGAACGCTTTGGTCGCAGCCGATCGCCTGCTCGTGCCCATGCAGGCGGAATACTTCGCACTGGAAGGCGTGAGCGAGTTGCTGGGCACGATCGGTCGCGTTCAACAGGCTTTCAATCCCAAGCTGGAGCTTGAAGGGGTTGTCCTCACCATGTATGACGAGCGCACGAACCTGGCCCAGCAGGTGACGGAGAACCTGAAGGGATTCTTCGGCGACAAGCTCTACAAGACCGCGATTCCGCGCAATATACGGCTGGCGGAGGCACCGAGCCACGGCAAGCCCGTGCAGATTTATGACCCGCGCTCGCGAGGTTCGGAGGCCTACCGCGATCTGGCGGACGAGCTGCTGGCCAATCACAAGATCGTCAGTCCCGCCGCCAAAGACCGTGAGCATCGCGCTAACGCCCGTAAAAACAGCAAGATACGCTTCTGGCCATATGCCTGATCACAGCCGTACCGTTTGCGAAAACGGTGCGAGACTCGAGAACCGAACATGAGCACTTCCGACAAAAGACGCGCTTTGGGCAAAGGCCTGGAAGCCCTTCTGCCCCACCGTGCGACCCCTCCACAGCCGATCCAGATTGCCGCTTCGGCGGATGGAGCGCCCGCAGCTCAGTCGAATGGCGGTGGCGCTCCGCTGGAGATCTCGGTCGAACTGATCGATCGCAATCCCTATCAGACGCGCAGCCATTTCGATGACAAGGGGCTGGAAGAGCTGGCGGCATCGGTAGCGGCAAGCGGCGTGGTCCAGCCGATTGTCGTGCGCCCGCTGGAGGGCGGCCGATACCAACTCATCGCTGGCGAGCGCCGCCTGATGGCCTCGCGAAAGGCGAGTAAGACGACAATTCCGGCAATCGTCCGCCAAGTCTCCGATGCGCAGGCGATGGAGATGACCATCGTCGAGAACCTGCAGCGGGCCGACCTGAACCCGATCGAGCAGGCGCGCGCCTTTGATCGTCTGGGGATTGAGTGCCAGCTCACGCAGGAACAGATCGCGCAGCGCACCGGCAAGGACCGCGCCACCATCTCCAACTTTCTGCGCTTGCTGCGGCTTCCATCGGAGATCCAGCACAAGGTGGAGGCGGGCGAACTCACCTTCGGCCACGCTCGCACGCTGCTCTCGCTGGAGTCGCCGGACGCCATTCTGAAGGCGGCACAGAAGGTGCTGGCTCTTTCCATGTCGGTTCGGCAGACGGAAAGCTTCGTCCAGAACATGCTCAACCCGGAGAAGGCGGCGAAGCAGCCGAAATCGAAAGAGCCAGTGGATCCCAATGTCCGCGAGGCACGAGACGAAATGCAGCGCGCGCTGGGCTTGAAGGTGGCGATTGAGGACAAAGGCGGCAGGGGCAAGGTCATCATCGAATACGGCAACCTCGAGGCATTCGACTCGCTGATGGAACGGATCACTGGCACGGCCCAGGCATGACGCGATCGGCACGGCTGGCTGTCGTTCTGGAAACTGCAATTGTTCTGACAATTGCGCTCTGTTTGTGGACGCCATGGGACCGCGCTGGCGATGCGACGAGCTCGTCGGTGAACATGCTCTGGCTGTCGCTGCCCATGATGCTGTCGCATCACGGCATGGCCCTTGTATATGTAACTAATACAGTTACGATATGCACACTTATGATTTCCGCGCTGGGAGCGCTGCTTGCGATTCTCGGCCGCGTGCGCGGCCAGTCGGTCGTGTGGGCGGTCGGGATATTTCTGTTCGCGTGCTCGGTCGCGATCCTGATGCCTGTGTGGACTGCGGTCGGCTTTCTGGGCGCAGCGTTGCTGCTGCTTGCGCTGCGCGTGCGGTTCACGGCGATGCAACCGA
Source organism: Acidobacteriaceae bacterium (assembly GCA_036376445.1). Taxonomy (GTDB): domain Bacteria; phylum Acidobacteriota; class Terriglobia; order Terriglobales; family Acidobacteriaceae; genus KBS-83. The sequence goes on along the minus strand of DASVAI010000100.1, from coordinate 31 downwards.
TGCGCCCGCTGGCCGCTGTGCTCAGGGAGCT
>DASVAI010000099.1:0-2106 GCA_036376445.1 Acidobacteriaceae bacterium | reverse complement strand
GCGCCGAATCCGCTGGCATCGATCGCAACGAGGTCGCCAATTTCCTGCAGGGCGATGAAGCCGCCGCCGAGATGCGTGCTGCCGATAGCGCGGCGCGTGAGGCCGGTGTGAGCGGCGTTCCGTCGTTCTTCCTGGAAGGCTATGGCCTGTTTTCCGGTGCCATGCCGGCCGAGCAGATGGCCGAGGCGCTCCGGCGCGGACACCAGATTCTTTCGAGCCGAGCCGCGTCCACCTCGGGCTAAATCGCCGGCTCGGGGGTCGGTCAGCGATATTGCTGTACTGCATGCACGAACGCGTTCAGCGGTGACGACCACTGTCGCGCTGCCCGATCGTATTGGCTAGCAGTCCGCTGAAAAACCCGCTGGCAATCTGAACCGCTTGCATTCGGAACTGCCAGTTGCTTGTTTGTTCGCACAAACCGGGCGCTGTGGTCCTGATTTGCACGGTTGCAGCCCAGCCCCGGCAGCATTTGCACAGACTCCTCCCTCATGCGCTCACCAGTTTGGGAATGCGGATCAGATTGTAGGCGATCAGATTGAGCAGAAAGTCGGCAGCGACCCGGGCAATCCCGCGGTGCTTGGTCTTGCGCATCGTGCCGTGCTGCTTGCCCCAGCCGAAGATGCACTCGATCATCGCGCGGCGTGACTGCGACATGCCGTAGCCCGCATGGCGCGTGGTGCGGCCATCGATCGCACTGCGCCGTCGCCGGCCGGACTTGCTGACAGAATCATTGCACGCCACGTGCGGGGTCACCTCCAGGTCGCGCAATGCAGCCACATGATCGGCGGTGTCATAGGCCTTGTCCTCGCCTGCCGTGATGCGGCGCCCGGCGGCTTTCCGCCTGGCCTTCAACATCGCTTCCGAAGCTCGCCGCTCGGCCGTGCCATTCGCCTCGGTGACCTTCCCCGCCACCGCCAGACCATGCCGGTTCTCCATGGTGACATGCCCCATGTAGGACAGCTTTGCCTCCCGCCCCGCTGCCTTGCGGTACAGCCGGCTCTCGGGATCGGTGGTGCTGGCGTGGGTATCGTTCTTGCGGCTCTGGCCATGGAAGTTTGTGCCATCAGTATCGCTGCCATCCTTCGGGCGGAAGCTCTTCTGCGAGGCCCAGGCCTCGATTAGCGTGCCGTCCACCGAGAAATGCTCGTCCGACAGCAGCGGCTGCACCTGCGGATGGTTCAGCAGCCGGGTCATGAATTTCTGAAAGATATCACCGCTCTGCAGCCGCTCACGGTTCTTGGTGAAGCTCGTGGCGTCCCAGACCGCGTCATCCGGCGACAGACCGACAAACCAGCGGAACAGCAGGTTGTAGTTGAGCTGCTCGATCAACTGGCGTTCCGAGCGGATGCCATAGAATACCTGCAGCAGCAGCGCGCTCAGCAGTTGCTCGGGCGGGATCGAGGGACGGCCTTCGCTGGCATACAGTTGGCCCAGGCTGCGGCTCAATTCCTTCAGCACGTCGCGAACCAACTGCCGCACCCGGCGCAGCGGATGTCCTTGTGGGACACGACTGTCCGGCGAGAGGTATGAGAACAGCCCACCCTGATCCTGGAACCGGCCACGCATCGCGACCTCGCTTGGTTTGGCGCGATCAATCGAATCATTGCGCGCCGCGTCGCACCAAGCGGTTTTTCAGCAAACTGCTAGAGCGTGGTCGCTCGAGGCTGGATCGCAGGATGCGCGAATTACGCGCTCAAACTCAAACGAAGCCAGCTAGACCATGATTGCTTCAACCTAAAGCAATCATGGTCTGGACTAGCGCTACGCCGCCTCCGCCATCTTCCCGTTGATCGTCAGCCCCTCCGCACCAGCGGACACATGCACCGTCTCGCCTTCCTTCACCGCGCCTTCCAAAATCATCCCGGCCAACGGGTTCTGCAAATTCCGCTGAATCACCCGCTTCAATGGTCGCGCGCCATACGTGCTGTCGTAACCTTCAGCCGCCAACCACTCCAGCGCACTCCGATCCAACTCCAGCCCGATCTTCCGATCCGCCAGCAACGCCCGCAAATGCTCGACCTGGATCTGCACGATCGAAGCCATATCCGCCCGCTGCAAACGCCGGAACAGAATGATCTCATCCAACCGGTTCAGGAACTCAGGCCG
>DASVAI010000087.1:0-4060 GCA_036376445.1 Acidobacteriaceae bacterium | reverse complement strand
GCGCGCCGCGCATCCGTACGAGACGACGGCGCTGATCGCCGGCGATATCGCCATCCTGACCTTCCATCTCAGGGGGCAAGCGCCGGAGAAAGGGATCCTGTCGAGCGATATCTTCTTGTACCGCGACGGCGAGTGGCACGCGATCTACTCGCAGCATACGGAAGCCGGCAAGTAACGGACCACTCACCGCCTCCGGCGGAGGAGGCTTCTGCGGATCCCCACCATTCCTCCCTCACGCTGCTCAGGGTCAGGATGGGGACACCCCCGTTTGATAAGACTCCGAGTCAGGCGCGGGCGGCCAGCTTCAATGCTGCTTCGAGTGAGGGATCGCGCGGCGCCGAGGATGCCTGCTTCTTTTCGAAGGAGATGCACTCCTGCTCCAACTCGGCGGCGACTTCGCGCGAGTAGATGAGGAAGTGATGCGCGGAGAGCAGGACCGTGAAGCCGAGCCAGAGCTTGGCCGGCTTGCGTCCGAACCTGCGGACGAGCTGGTAGAGGAACTTCCAGTATTCGTACTTGTAGGGAGAGCGAATTCCCTGCCCCCACATGGAAGCCGCGAGCACGCGCAGGTTGTAGGACAAAGGCAGTCGGGGCGGGACCTGGGTTTCGCGGGGCTGCCAGACTTCGAGCGAACGCAGCGCGCGCTTGAAGAATGGCTTCGCCTCATAGAGGCCTGAAAGCAGAGTGCTGAGGCCGCGCAGCAACACGGGCACGGGCAAAACGGGATCGAAGTTCGGCGCGCTGAAGTTGGTGAGAGCCTCGCTGTCTTCGTGCAGTCGGCCCTCGCGTTTCATACGGTCGTAGAGCGCCGTGGTTGGGGGCGCCTGCAGGACACCAGCCATGGCCCATGTGATGTTGGTGAGCTCGATAAATTCGCGCTGGCGCTCGAAGATGGTGGCGTCATCGGAGTCGAAGCCGACGATGAAGCCGGCGAGCACCCAGATACCGGCCTCCTGAATGATGCGGACCTGCTGCACGTTGTCACCGCTGCGCAGGTTCTGGAATTTCCGCGATTCCTTCAGCGCTTCCGACGAAGGCGTCTCGATGCCGATGAAGACGTACATGAAATTGGCGTCGACCATGGCGTGGAGCAGATCTGTCTTCGCAGCGAGGTCGATCGATGCCTGGGTCTGGAGCGGAAAAGGATAGTTGTGCTCCCGCTGCCAGACTGCCAGGTCCCGGGTTAGCGCGAGAGCCTTGTGATGATTGCCGATGAAATTGTCATCGACGATGAAGACCTCATTGCGCCAGCCCAGCTCGCGCAGGGTATCGAGCTCGGCGATGAGTTGCGCGTTCGTCTTGGCGCGGGGCTTGCGGCCGTAAATGGTGATGATGTCGCAGAACTCGCATTGGAAGGGGCAGCCACGTGAAAACTGCACCGGCATGGTGGTGTATTTGTCGAATCGCAGGAGATCGAAACGCGGCATGGGACTCGCCGTCATGTCCGGCTTTTCGATGACGTTGTAGAGGGCTTGCGCAGTACCTTCTTCGAGCGCTTTGGCAATTGCGGCGAAGGCCTCCTCGGCCTCGCCCACCATGACATGGTCGGCAAATTCGAGGACAACTTCCGGACCGGAGCTGGCCCAAGGCCCGCCGACGAAGGTGCGGCGTCCCAGGGCGCGGGCGCGCAAGAGAATGTCGCGGGCATAGAAGCGCTGGGCATGCATCGCGCTGACCATAACCAGGTCGGCCCAGAGCAGATCTTCGTCACGAATCTCCTGGAAGCATTGATCCATCAGGCGAATTTTCCAGGATGGAGGACAGAGCGCGGCCACGGTGATGAGGCCGAGCGGGGGGGTCATGGCGGCTTCGGGAAGCATATCGAGGACGCCCTCAAAGCCCCAGAACGAGGACGGGAAACTCGGCCACACCATGAGCACGTTGATATTGCTTCCGAGCGGCGGAAAGACAGTCTGGTGGTTGGGGAGGGTGCCGTTGGACGGAAGGGTTGCTGGCGTTAGCTCAGGCATGAATCGTTCTCCGAACGAAGGCTTGGAGCGCGGGGACCGGGAGCGCGGGATCCCCGTGCAATCCTGGCCGACGTCAGGTGCAACTATAGTCGCTCTTGTCAATCGGCTGAATGAGAGCCCGTAGAAAGACGATTTGATGCCCTAGGTAGGTGTGTCTTCAAGGCTTACGGCGTCGCGGTCGGTGAGCTCGGTGAGGGCGGCGAGTTGCCGGGCGTGCTCCGCGCGGATGGCGCCGTATGTGAAGCGCCAGCTCCAGTTGTCGCCGGTGCCGGCGGGGGTGTTCATGCGGGCTTCGGAGCCGAGAGAGAGGATGTCCTGCAGGGGGAAGATGCAGGTGTCGGCGACAGATTCGGCGGCGGCGCGGATGAGCGGCCATACGATCGGCTGGTCGGCGTGCGTGCCGGTGTAGATGCGGACGGCGGCGCGCTCGGTGGGATTCGCGCCGTGGGCCCACCAGCCGGCTGTGGTGTCGTTGTCATGGGTGCCGGTGTAGACGACGGTGTTGGGCTCGAAGCGGTGCGGCAGGTAATTGTGCGCGCCGCGGTCACCAAAGCCGAACTGCAGGACGCGCATGCCGGGCATGGCGAATCGGAGACGGAGCTGATCGACCTCCGGCGTGATGAGACCGAGATCTTCGGCGACGAATGGGATGGGGCCGAGGGCTTCGATGAGCGCGGTGAAGAGCCGGGCGCCGGGGCACTTGATCCATTCGCCGTGGATGGCGGTTTCTTCTTCCGCGGGGATGGCCCAGTAGGCCTCGAAGCCGCGGAAGTGGTCGAGGCGGATGACGTCGTACATGGAGTGGGCGCGGCGGATGCGATCGATCCACCAGTCGAAGTGGCGGCGGCCGAGGACGTCCCAGCGATAGAGCGGATTGCCCCAGCGCTGACCGGTGGCGCTGAAGTAGTCGGGCGGTACGCCGGAGACGCGGATGGGCGTGAGGTCGGGGTTCAGCTCGAAGAGATTGGGGTGGGTCCAGACATCGGCGCTGTCGAAGGAGACGAAGATGGCGACATCGCCGACGAAACGGATGCCGCGCGCGAGGCAATACTCGCGCAGGGCCTGCCACTGGCGGTCGAAGGCGAACTGGATGACGCGCTCGATCTGGAGCGCCTGGCTTAGTTCGCGGCGGAGGCGCTGGAGCGCTTCGGGGCGGCGGTGTGCGATGTCGGCGGGCCAGGTGGTCCAGGCAGCGGAGTCGTATTGGCGGCGGAGGACGTTGAAGAGCACGAAGTCGTCAAGCCAGGCGGTGTTGGCGGCGCAATATTGACCGAATGCCTTGCGATCTTCGGAGGTGTGGCTGGAGAGAAAGCGCGTGGCGGCCTTTTCGAGCAGCGGCATCTTGGCGGCGCGGACCTGTTCGAAATCGACGCGGGCGGGATGTGTGCCGGTTGCAGTGACGTATTGTTGCAGCTCATCGGCGCTTAACCAGCCCCATTCGACCAGCAGCTCCATCGAGATGAGCAGAGGATTGCCGGCGAAGGCGGAGATGGAGGAATAGGGCGAGCTGCCGTAGCCCACGGGATTGAGGGGGAGCACCTGCCAGATGCGCTGCCTGGCGGCGGCGAGGAAGTCGGCAAAGGCGAAGGCCGCTGGGCCGAAGTCGCCGATGCCTCCCGCGGAGTCGAGCGAGGAGATGTGGAGGAGAAGGCCGGAGGAGCGATCGAGAGCCATTCAGGACTTGCCGTCCAGGCGGTCGCGCCTGCGGCGCGCTGTGTTTTGGGCGGTTCCCGTTGGTCGCCGCCGATTGGTTAGGTGCCTTGTGCAGGCGGATGCAAGTCCTTCGCTTCACCAGCCCAACCTGCCAAACCGTGCAGATTGGGAACCCGGACTCGCCCAGGATGACAGACGCCGCCTGCTCAGATGTTAACGGCCATTCTGAGCAGCCGTATTGACTAGGATGCCGCCGGTCCGAGCTGATTACCCCGGAATAAGTGGCTGTTGCTGCTGGTTCTTCTTGTTCATCAACACGCGGCCGGACTTTTCGTACTGCTGGGTGAGGGTGGTGACGTAGACGGCGAAGAGCTCCTCGCGGCGCTGGTCGGCCATCTGCTCCCGCGCCTGCGGCATGTTCTTCGCAATCGCGGCGG
>DASVAI010000085.1:0-4556 GCA_036376445.1 Acidobacteriaceae bacterium | reverse complement strand
CAGCCTGCGTCGCGGCCTGGATCCGAAGCAGGCGCGCGACATCCTGTGGTCGCTCACCAGCCGCGACCTCTATCGGCTTCTCGTTCGCGATCGCGGGTGGACCGCGCAGCAATACGAAGATTGGCTTGGCAATACTCTGGTGGAAGCCCTCGTCCGCAATGGCCTGCCGCGCTCCCGCTGAAGACAATCCAGCAGCGATCGGGTTACGCTAGAGCACTCTCGATCGCACCATAGGACATGATCGGATCGTTCCTTTCCTTACAGGCATCAGTCCTATGACGCCGCTTCCCGGCCAGGCTCTCTATCTCTGAATACTGAGGACATCTCTATGTATGACATGAAGAATCTCGCCAAACTCAAGACTCTCGATGCCAATGCTCCGGACGCGATGAAAGCATTCCGAGCCTTCGACAAAGCGGCGATGGCCGAAGGCGCGATCCCGGTCAAATACAAGGAATTGATGGCGCTGGCCGTCGCGTTCACCACGCAGTGTCCCTACTGCATCGCGATCCATTCCGACAACGCGCGCAAGCACGGCGCATCGCCCGAGGAGATTGCCGAGGTCGTCCTCGTCGCCGCCGCCCTGCGCGCCGGCGCGGCCGTCACGCACGGCACTCATGCCATTCCGTAGCCTCGCACGCAGGGATGCGTCGCTCCGCTGTGCGGCGCCGCATCCTTGTGCTACCGTTTCCCGCATGACTCGCACCGTCCTACTTGCTGCCCTTCTCTGCATCGCCGCGCCAATCGTCACGCTGCCTGCCGCAGCGCAGGCTCCGGGCTCCATCGCATCGCATCCGGATTGGCCAAAGGCCAGCCCCGCCGACGTCCAATCCGTCGACGCGATCGTTGCCGCGCTCTACGATGTGATCTCCGGCCCCGCCGGCAAACACCGCGACTGGAGCCGTTTCCGCTCGCTCTTCGTTCCCGACGCGCGCCTGATTCCCACACGCCATAACAAGAACGGCAAGGATGACAAGAACGGCAATGGCGCCGACATCGCGGTCTACACGCCGGAGCAGTATCAGGCGCGCGCCACAGCCGCTCTCGAGCAGGGCTTCTTCGAACGTGGCATTCACAATACGACCGAGAGCTTCGGCAACATCGTGCATGTCTTCTCCACCTACGAGTCGCGTCACACGGCAGACGGCAAGCCCTTCCAGCGCGGCATCAATTCCATTCAGTTGCTCAAAGACGGCGATCGCTACTGGGTGGTCACCATCCTGTGGGACGGCGAGGCGCCCACCAATCCGATCCCGGCGAAATACCTGCCCTGAGGAAGTCTGCTTCGTGACCATGGTAAAATGACCATGGTCAGGAGATTTTCAGACATGCGCACGATTGCCGCCGGCAAATTCAAAGCCAACTGTCTCGCGCTCATGGACGAGGTGCAGAAAAAGCATCAGCCGATTCTCATCACCAAGCGCGGCAAGCCCGTCGCTAAGCTGGTTCCGGCGAAAGATGAGGCGAAGGATGAGATTTTCGATTCCATGAAGGGCAAGGCAAAGATTACCGGGGACATTGTCAGTCCCGCATTCGATCTGGATGAATGGGAGATGGAGCGTTGATCCTGTTGGACACGCACATTGCTCTCTGGCTTACTCTCGAATCGCGGCAACTCACCCGAAGGTCGACGCAGCGCCTCGCTGAAGCACGAGGGAGGGGCGAGACACTTGCGATCGCCAGCATCACCCTTCTAGAGACCGCCAGATTGATCGCTCACAGACGTATCGAAATCCAGACCAGCCTGGACGCCTACATGGAGGAGCTGTCCTCACTTTTCACTGTCATACCAATCACCGCCGCCATTGCAGCCGCCACCACGCGCCTCCCCGCAAGCTATCCACACGATCCCGCAGATCGCATCATCGGCGCGACTGCACTCGTCCATGGGGCAACACTGATCACCGCCGATCAACGCATCCGCCGAGCAAAGGCAGCCCACACGCTCTGGTGAATCACCGTGGCTCCCACAACTCCACGCGGTTCCCCTCGCCGTCCTTGATCCAGGCAAACCGGCCGTTCGCCTCATCCTGCCGTTTCGGGTCGATCCAGACACCCTTCGTGGCAAGGTCAGCCAGCAAGGCATCGAGATTGTCCACGCGGAAGTTCAGCATCGTCTGCTGCCCACTATCGCCGAAATAATCTGTACCCGATGGGAACAGAGACCACACCGTCGCGCCATGCCCCTCCGGGGCGGGGCACTCATCCCACACAAAGACGACGCCACCCCATTCGGTGACCGGCAGCCCCAGGTGCTCTCCATACCATGCCGTCAGCTTCTTCGGATCGCGCGCCCGCAGAAACACGCCGCCCAGCCCTGTTGCCTTCGCCATGCTCGCCTCCTCTGGATCAAGCGCGCCACGCGCACACCAGCCGTCCCAACCCGCCGCGCACCATCAGACCATCCGTCCGCCCGGCAAAATATCGCGCATTGATTGCGTCGCTGTCCAGTTCCTCCACGCGAGTGTATCCGCATTGAAGCAATAGGGCCCGCAAATCGGCCGGCTCAAATCCGGGCTGAAACGCCTCTCCAGAACTCGCGACGCGCTCGGCCAGCCAGTCGAACGCCGCCTGCTCTGCCGGCGAAAGAGCAGCTCGCGGGACAGCATAATCGAATGCCACACCGCTGCCCGGCGCTAGGCCGCCCAGTGCTCTCAATGTTTCTTCGGCGGCACCATGCGTCAAATACGGCAGCACTCCAAGCCATGAGCAGAAGGTCGGAATGCGCACATCAAAATCGGTAGCAATAAGCCGGTCGATCAATGTTTCGCGCTCGAAGTCCACCGCCACAAATGTGACGGATGCAGGCACGTGAATCCCGCTCTGCTCCAGGCGCTGCTGCTTCCACGCCTGTGTCGCCGGATGGTCCATCTCAAAGATGCGCAGACCGGGATGCGATGAGCGCCCGGCGTAGGTATCGAGTCCTGCTCCCAGCACAACATACTGCCGTACGCCACCGGCGATGGCCGCTTCCAGTGCGTCCTCGGCGAAGCGGCTCCGCGCGCACATGAAGGCCCGCATGCCACGCGCAAACGGATGCGAGCGCTCAATGGCTTCACGCGCATGCAACTCCACGCGCGCTTCTTCCGGCAATATCTGTAACGCCAGCGGATCCGTGAAGACCAGCGGCGGCTCGTCGAAGAGTTGATGCGCAGCCCGCCGCATGGCAACTCGCTCCGCTGTCCGGCTCGCCCTTCGTTCCTGCATGACTGCATTCCACGCGAGCCCCCAAAAGACGTCAACCCAAGAGACGTCAACTGATGGCTGGGGCTTATCAGTGTCACTCGCTCTTCAGAACAAGCAGCAGGAGAGGGGCTAGAGCTGCAGAGCAAAAATGTAGTCGTCGCACCACACGGAGCCGACCAGGAACTTCCGTTCCCCTATGCGCACAAATCCCACCCGGTCGTAGAACGCCAGGGCCGTCGTGTTGTCCGCCTTGACTCCGAGCAGCAGCCGCTTTCGCCCCGACGAACGCGCCTGCGCCATGGACCACTCCAGCAGCCGGCGGCCAAGCCCACCGCCGTGGAAGCGATGCAGCAGGTAAATGCGCTTCAGCTCGATGTCATCTTCCGTCAGAGCAACCGGCAGATCCGGCGGGGACAGCACGGTGAATCCCACTGGCGCACCCTTCAGCTCCGCCAGGCAAAGCTTGTAGTCAGGATCGGCCAGCCAGCCCGCATACTGCGTCGCCGCATGCTGCACCCGGCAGTGCGCCAGGATATCCGGCCCTTCGAGCAGTCCCGCGAATGTTTCCAGAAACGTAGCCGCGCCCACCAGAGCAAGCGCTTCTTCGTCTCCCGGCACGCAATCGCGCAACACAATCTCATCCCTCTGAGACATGCGCCGATAATAACAACGGAATCCAATCGAGCTGCGAGACGCAGCCCGAACTCGGAAGCTAGAAGCTAGTGAACACTACGCCTGCGGGAGATCCAGCCGCTGCTTCAGCGATCCTGCAAGCTCCGCCATCAGCCGCAGGCGCTGTTCGAGTTGCGGATTCGCCGGGCTCTCCCGCAGAGCAAGCTGCGTGTGCAGCAGCAGTCCGGATACTGTATTCCGCAGCTCCGCCTCGACGGCGCGGAGCGCCGCCCTCTGGGCCGCATCCCGCTCCTGTTCGCGGCGCATCAGCGCGGCGCGCAGGTCACGCACCAGCCGCGTCGGTCCGGTCAGCGCAAAGTTCACCTGCATGGGGATGGCAAGCCCCGACATCTTCCACAGCAGCTCCGCGCCGCGCGGATCGCCTTCGGCCAGCGCGTCATCCACAATCACGGCGCTGTAGCTTCCGGTGCGCAGCGCATCCAGCGCCTCACGCCGGCCCGGCACTACCTCAGCATCCGCTCCCAGTTGTTGCATGATCGCCGCGACGCAATTCTCCGCTCCGTTCAGCGCGGATACCACCAGCACTCGTTCTATAGAGTTTTCCTTCATGGCCCTGCCCTCGTGGGTTACATACCGGTTCTGACTGCGCTGACTCCGTTCATCGACTCCAGCGAGTCCAGTGAGACGTTTTCGGAAAGCCCATACTCCTTTAGCTTCCGGTAGAGCGTCGTCTTGCC
>DASVAI010000084.1:0-12445 GCA_036376445.1 Acidobacteriaceae bacterium | reverse complement strand
CGCCGCGCCGCCATCATCGACGCACACAATCACACCGCAACCCCGCCGCTTCGCCCCACATCGGGTTGCATCGAAACCCGCCGCACCGCGACACTGGCAGGTCAACTTCAAACCCGAAGGAGAACCGCATGCCCACCCAGGCAGACAAGGCCTCACGCTTCCGCGCGCTGCATCAGCGCGACCGCGCCTTCCTCATTCCCAACCCGTGGGACCCCGGCACCGCACGCCTCCTCGCCCGCCTCGGCTTCGAGGCCCTCGCCACCACCTCCGGCGGCTACGCCTTCTCCGCCGGGCTGCCCGATGGCGCGGTCGGCCGCGACGCCATGCTCCGCCATGTGCAGACCATCGTGGACGCCACCGACCTGCCCGTCAGCGCCGACCTCGAGAACGGCTTCGGCGACTCACCCGAAGCCTGCGCCGAAACCATCCGGCTCGCCGCCGCCACCGGCCTCTGTGGCGGCTCCATCGAAGACGTCACCCCACGCCCGCACGGCACGCTCTACTCGTTCGATCACGCCATCGACCGCGTCCGCGCCGCCGCCGAAGCCGCGCACTCCCTACCCGCGCGCTTCACCCTCACCGCCCGCGCTGAGAACTTCATCGCCGGCAATCCCAACCTCAAGGACACCATCCGCCGCCTCCAGGCCTTTCAGGAAGCCGGCGCCGACGTCCTCTACGCCCCCGGACTCAACTCAAAAGAAGACATCGCCGCCGTCCTCCGCTCCGTCGACCGACCCATCAATGTGCTCATGCCCGCATCCGGTCTCAACCTCGATGTCGACGCGCTCTCCGCGATGGGCGTCCGCCGCATCAGCGTCGGCAGCACCCTCAGCCGGGTCGCCCTCAGCGCCTTCCTCCACGCCGCGGAAGAACTGCAGCAGAAGGGCACCTTCACCTTCGCCAAAGGCCTCATCCCCTACGACAAGTTCAACGAAATGTTCGAATGATTGTCACCAATGGGTGCCCCATTCTGCGCGAACCGAGGCCCCCAATCTGCGCGGTTTTCGCAGATTGGGGTGGAGGGCACAGGGTGGGTGAGTTAAATCGACGCGAAGCATCCACCTCTTATGTTCTGTTCTCAAACCCCGCAAGCAAATCCGGTTGCCTCAGCCGAGCAAGGCGGAAGTGTGGGATACCACCACAGCGCGCACCACCTCCATAACGCGCTGACTCGCGTTAATCCTCTAACGGCGCGGTAGCGGCCCGCCGCCAGAACCCGAACGTCTCCGCCGTGATCACGCGCCGCCCCGCCGCGATTTCGCGCTCATGCACCGAGCGCAGCGCCTCCCACAGCGCCGTCGCTTCGTCATTCATCCCCAGCACGCGCAACGATCGCAGCATCCGGCTCAGCCGCAGATGATTGTGGTTCCCCGCGTGCAGCCAGTTCTGTGAAGCCTTTGCGAACCGCGGTCCTTCCACGACCCGATCACCCTCGCGCACAAATCCATAAAACTCGAGCATCCGCTCAAACGCCGCACGCAGCCGCCGCTGCATGGCCGCATCGCCGCGGATGGTCGCAATCGACCGCTCATGCAGCATCGGCGCACGTGGATTCGCCCCGCTCGCCTCCGGCAGCGGAAACAGCCACTGGATATAGTCGTGCACCATCTCGAGCCGCATATCGTCCCAGCGCAGGATCTCCTCCAATCGCCGGCCATCATCATCCACGCCGCCGTCAAAAAACCGGATCAGCCTGTCACCATCCCGCGCCATAAGCACACTAGAAGCAACTTCCGACGAACTGGGTGCCCCATATCTGGCGGCTATATCGCCCGATGTGGGCCTTCGCCCCAGCACGGCCGACAAAGCACAGTCCACTCCCTGCATACTCCCGCCATGTTGGCCACGCAGATAAGCTATAGCGAAGCCCAAAGCAAAGCATGTCCGAAACCGCTCCCCCAGCCGACTTGCCCGACCTGCCCAAGACGAAGCAGCCCCACGGCCGCGCCGCCGCGCTCGCCGTCGCCACCGGCATCCTGCTCTCCAAGCTCATTGGCCTCGTGCGCGAGCGCATCTTCGCCCACTACTTCGGCAACTCGTTCGCCGCCGATGCGTTCAAGGCCGCCTTCCGCATCCCCAACATGCTCCAGAACCTCTTCGGCGAAGGCGTACTCTCCGCGTCGTTCATTCCCGTGTATGCGCGCCTCAATGCCGAAGAGCGCCACGAAGAGGCCACTCGCACCGCCGCCGCCATCTTCGCCATCCTGGCGCTCCTTGCATCGGTGGTGGTGCTGCTAGGTGTCCTGCTCACACCGATCCTCATCGACCTGATCGCCCCCGGCTTCCACGGTGAGACCCGCCTTCTCGCCATCCAGCTCGTCCGCATTCTCTTCCCAGGTGCCGCGATCCTCGTGCTCTCCGCCTGGTGCCTCGGCATTCTCAACAGCCATCGCCGTTTCTTCCTCTCCTATGCCGCGCCGGTCATCTGGAATCTCACCATGATCGTCACTCTGGTGTGGCAGGGTCACCGCCTCTTTGCCCATGGCATCACCGCTGCCACAACTGCCGAGCCGCGCCTCGCCGTCGCCCTGGCCATTGGTTCTGTCATCGGTTCCGCTCTGCAGTTCCTGATTCAGCTGCCATTGGTGTTGCGGCTCCTTAGCCCAGTGCAGTGGAAGGCCACCTTCCGCTCCGAGCATGTCCGCACGATCGTGCACAACTTTTTTCCCGTGTTTCTCAGTCGCGGCGTCGTTCAGGTCAGCGCCTTTGTCGACCAGATCCTCGCCAGTCTGCTGCCCACCGGCGCTGTGGCTGCGCTCAGCTACGCGCAGACCATCTATCAGCTTCCCGTGGGACTCTTCGGCATGGCCGTCTCCGCCGCCGAGCTGCCCGCCATGTCCGCCGCCCTCGGTACCCCGGAGGAGATCGCCGCGAAGCTCCGGACACGCCTCGCCGCCGGCCTCGGGCAGATCGCCTGGTTCGTCGTTCCCTCGGCCGTCGCTTTTATCGTGCTCGGCGATGTGATCGTCGCCGCCATCTATCGGACCGGGCACTTTAACGCGCGCGACGTCATCTATGTCTGGAGCGCCCTGGCCGGTTCCGGCGTCGGCCTGCTCGGCGGCACCTCCGGCCGCCTCTATTCCTCGGCCTTCTACGCTTTGCGCAATACCCGCACACCGCTCAACTTCGCCGTGATTCGCGTCTTCCTCACCCTCGCCCTAGGCTGGTTCTGTTCCATCCCGCTGCCGCATCTGCTCGGCATCGACTCCCGCTGGGGCGTCGCCGGCCTTACCCTCTCCGCCGGCTTCTGCGCATCGCTTGAGTACATCCTTCTCCGCCGGGGAATCCACCAGCGCATCGGCGCGGTTGATTTCCCGGCCAGCCGCGTCCTCCGCCTCTGGACCGCCGCCATCGCCGCCGCCGTCCTCTGCTTCCTGCTCCACCGCTACCTGCCCATTCACGGCCACGGCTCCCGCGCCGCCATCCTGACAGCCATAGCCGTCCTCATCCCCTACGGCGCGCTATACGTAGCCTTCACAGTAGCAATGAAAGTCCCCATCCCTGGCAGCCTGCTAAGGCGCTTCAAACGCGGATGATGCGGGGACAAAATGCTTCTGGTCGACGAAGCCTGTCGGAATTACTTCCGTATTGGCGACAACCCGACCATCAAGTCGAAGCGAAGCATCCACCTTCAATCTCAGTCATCCTGAGCGAAGGCTAGAAGTGCCTGGGTGCCCCCATATCTCGAAGAGATGTGGGTTATTTTCAAGAGAATTCATGAGTCCGCTGCCTCTGAATCCGCAGCGATACCGTCACAAATTGCTATACCTATGCCTGCGTGTTATGAATGACCTCACATGAGCTACGCACTGGGCTTCCTTTATGCTGCAGCTTTTTACATTGCGCTACCTGCTTTGATCATCGTGGGATCGGTTAGGTGGTCCAGGCGCAGTAAGCCCCGGTCTCTCTTCTCGAATCTCGCCCTCATTGGTTTTGCGCTCAGTACTCTGTCCGGGCTGCTTGCAGCCGGGTTCACCTTATATGCGCATGCTGTCGGAATTCCGTGCTATGACCCAAGACTCCTCACCATTTACCTATGGGGCATCCAGATTTCCCAAGGTGCTCTGGTATTTGCCGTTATTGGCTTATGGCCACAGAGCGCTTTGCAATGGTATGCACCCGCCTGTGCCATCGGGGTTTTTCTGTTTTGGTTTCTGTCCGGCAGTGGCGAGGCATTCGCTCGCACTGGCTGTTGACTGCAGATCCGATGTCAACCTGAGCGATGGCGGTGAGAATGGCGGCGCGGATTGCCGACGACACTACCAGAACTCCGGCCATCAGTCTTTAGTGGGCTACTTTGAATGTTCTATCCAAATCTCCGCGCCCGTGGGGATTTGCGAGCAATCGATATCTCCCGACAGCAAGAAGCCGAAATGACATCCGTTGGAACGCCGCGTTAGCCATTCGATCGCGTTGATGTGAGCATCCAAGCAGCCGTTTGGACCTCGCAGTTGAACCGCGTCTCCGGCTCTTACCCGCAGATTAGGATTTGTGAGACCGAGAGGCACGACGACGCAGCCACGCGTCGGAACGGTGAATGCGGTCTCTATCTTCGAAAGAAAAACCATTGCAGGTTCGAATTTACGCTTCGCGGTTGATCGGCCACACTTTCCCTACTCAGGATTCGGCGATCCAGAGACTGCAAGTCGGTGTTGCTCGGTCAGTAACTTCGGGTAGGCCCAATTGACGCAGTGATCTTCGGCCGGCGGGCCTGAATCTTACGCACCGCTGTTGAATCACATAAAACAGAGTGTCGGAGACAGGGTCGCTATACAAAATGGGGCCGCTGGCGGAGGGGTACTCGAGCTTTGAAGTTGATCGCAGTTCGTGAACTGGGATCGAAGGAGTTGGTATGGCAAAGATAATTGAGTTTTACATCCCGATGAGCTTGCGCAAACCGACCAAGTGGGTTCCAGCCGCTGCGCGCGGAAAGATCATCGAGTGTTGCCCGCAGACAAAAAAGTCAGCTTAGAAAGCGCCTCGCCTTATCTTCTCCCGATGCTGGACGGCCAACCGGCTATAAAAGGTGTCGGGCGCGTCACGAGCATTCAATCGGGAAGAACTCGGCGTTCTGAACGGTTGACCGCCTGCTCGGACATAACGATCGATTACTGACGAGTGGCCGACACCGTCGAGCGAAGCGTCCACCATTACCACCGTGTCCGCGACCCACAGGAAAGTTGCCAGTTCATTAGTCTTAATCCGCTACAATAGAAATAGAGAATCAAAAGAGAAAAGCCACCTCCGCGGTGGCTTTTTCTATTTGGACTCAAAACAGTGCCACTTAACTCCAATCACTGGACGAATTTACCGATAACTCCTTTAGAAAGACGATTTTGATGCTCGGGACAGCACATATGGTCATGATTCGACATGGTTTCTACCGAAGCCTCCCGCACCGGAGGGGGGTACACCCCCGAGAGGAGCCCGGCGCCAGCTCCGCTTCGTCCGCCGCAACCCGCAACTCCTCGCCGACCTCTTCCTCCTGCACACTGGCCAACTGCACGACCTCGCCGTCGCGCGCCGCCTCTATCGGATCCGAGCCCGGTTCCTTGCCCGGCGCCTCCAGGCCGCGCCCGGGCAACCACGGCCGGACAGAATCGACCTTCCGCTTCGGAGGCAAACAAACCCCGCAGCGTCCGCCATCCAAGCAGAAAGAACGCAATCCCGCACCAAGGAGCCCTTCCATGGCATCCAGACTTTCCAGAACGACACAAGATCACGACGAGATCCGCAGGTGGGCCGAGGCGCGCCACGCCGTCCCCTGCGAGGTCGCCAGCACGCGCCAGGACGGCGAAGCCGGCATTCTACGCCTCTGCTTCCCCAAATCCCGCAACCGCAACGATGCCGCGCTCCACGAAATCGACTGGAACCAGTTCTTCGAGAAGTTCGACCAGAACGGCCTTTCGATGGTCTATCAGGAGAAGACCGCAGGCGGCGCGCGCAGCAACTTCAACAAGCTCATCCACGCTGAGTCGGAGTCCAGTTCCGGCTCTCGCGGCCGCTCTTCCAGCAGCCACGCCGCGAGCGGCAGAACCGCAAATGCCCGGTCCGCAGACTCCCACGCATCTGGAAGCCGCGCTTCCGGCAGCAGATCGTCAGAGAGCCGCTCAACCAGCAGTACAAGACGCAGCAGCAAGTCGCATGGGCATTCCAGCCGCCACCACGCTGCGTGACAAAAACGGCGCGTTCCGCGCAGTCAAAAGCCCCGAAGCGGTTTGCTCCGGGGCTTTCTCGTTCTGAACAGAACTACTTCGGACACGGCACAGCCGAGCGCGTCAGAGCATTCTCGTTCGGAAAACTCCACGCACCATTCACCGCATTCGAAACAGGTCCCTGGCTGAACCACTGGAACAGCGCCTCGGTCTGCGGATGGAAGGTATAGATCTTTCCGCTGTTCCGCAGCGGGATCGTGACCGTCGCATCCGGCAGCACTTCGACCGGATCGCCAGTCTCCAGGTTCCCCTGGCATACCTTTGAATTCGCCGGCTGCCCCGGGAACTGCCATACCGGCACCGCCGTGTTCACGAAGGGATCGTTATACGCCTCCGATACTTCATGCGACAGAGGCGTGATGTCTTGGAAGCCAGCGCCGAAGAGCCCCGGCGAGACCCAGCTTGCATACGCCTCGATCCAGCGCGGCTGCGGTATCGTGCTCGAATCCAGGAAGTAGGTATGGAAGCCCAGCACGCAGCAGTCCGCAAACTTGCCGGTATTGTCGATCGAGAACAGATACGTGTTCGGGAACAGCTCCATATTGAAGGCATCGGTCGTGTGATTGCCGGCGACGATATCGTTCACGACTTGATTGCTGTAGATGGCGTTGAAGTACAGGTCCAGCATCTCGACGAAGGAATCGCCGTTCGGCGCCGTCCCCACGTAATAATTCTGCACCTGCACCACGTTCCCATTCGGCAGCCTCACGTTCACGAAGCGCGGCACCGTAATGGTCACGCGGTTCACGATGCTTGGATCCATCTTCGTGTGCCAGTTCTGTTTCATCATGTTGTAGAACTCAGCCCTTTGGATCGCGTCCGGAAACTGCGTCCGGCCGACTCCATACAGCGACTCCTCGAACACCGGCGAGTCCAGGGTCAGGTTCTCAAACGGAGCAAAGGGAATCACACGGTTCACGCTGCCATCTGCATTCAGCAACTGCAGCGATACGGCCGTGACCTTTGCCGGAAGCGTCGTCGTGCCGCCCACCTTCGGATCGTTTCCGACCATGATGTACGGATACACCGTGCCCGCATTCGGTCCGCCGGTCGCGGCAAACGCGCCTTCGAAGGTCGGCACCGTGTCCAGCCCGAACATCGTGCCGTTCCCCATGACCGCCGAGTTGGCACTCGCCTCTGCAGCATTCCTGCCTGCTCCTCTGGCGAACATCTTCACTCCGTTCTCGTCAGACGATGTCTTGCCGCGCGAGATCGTGGCTCCCGCCGGAAACTTCAGCACCGGCGTCGACGTCACCGACCGCACGGAGCCTGCCTCTACCGGTGCCACCCTTGTGTAACCAGGATTCCCCAGCTTCGACATGCCCTCGTTCTGTTGGGCGGTAAGATGTGGACTGAGACAAAACATCGCGGCTGCGGCCGCGCATCCGCTGACACACCGAGGCAGAGCTTTCATACTGGTCTCCAGGAATTGTTGCTGAACTGTGGCCGAAGCCACGTCGGAGCAAGATATCTTGTCCGGGCCTGAGCAAACGACAAGATTCAAAGAAATTCACACTAGCCTCGCACATATTCGGAAACACTGAGGAAAAGTAATTGCAGCAGTGTCATAAACGACAACATCGCGCAACAACACAAAAGCCCCGGATCGCTCCGGGGCTTTTCGCTTACTTGTGTCTCTGCTTTAGACCGAAACCGGCTTGGCTGCTTCCACAGGCTTGTTATCGGCGCTGCCCGGCTTGCGGATATCGATGCCGCCCTTGAAGAAGGCGCCGTCCTCGATCGAGATGCGCTGCGCGATCACATCGCCGGTCAGCGAGCCTTCGCTGCGGATGTCCACGCGGTCGCTCGCGTTGATGTTGCCGCGCACCTTGCCTAGCACCACCACCTCGCGGGCCGAGATGTTTGCCGCCACCTGGCCGTTGCGGCCTACCGTGACGCGGTTACCCGGCAGATTGATCGCGCCTTCGACCTTGCCGTCGATGTACAGCGATTCGGAGCCGGTGACTTCGCCTTTCACCACCAGGCTCTTGCCAATGGTCGCCTGGTCTGCGGCGGCGGATTGCGCTGTCGGTGCTGCGGGACGCGAAGCAGCCGGCTCGAACCCGCCAGATGCTGGAGTGGCCGGACGGTTCGGCTCGTTGTTGGGGGATTGGGGAGTACTACCGGGCTGATTCGGTTTCCACATCGCTTGGGTGTTTCCTTTCAGATACTGCGAAATATGCTCTGGCTGCCGACGGCCCCGCGGGAATCACTCGCCCGCCCTCTGCACTGGTCCATCCTTCAGCAGGTACAGGGAAATGACCTGGATTGCAGCGCAACCCGCGTCAATCGCTGTCCTTTGTTTGCATATTACCCACCTCTCTACGAAAATTGCATCCCTCGTCAACAATCTTTTCGCCAAAACTTGCACCTAAGTGGTACTCACACAGGCCCTTCTCATATCCTGCATCTCCTCGCAGTACCATCTAAGCGACCATGCACTCCGACCGCGATCTCCTCGCCCGCATCGGCCGTTCCGCCGGGGGACGCGCCGGTTACAAGCAGCTCATCCGCGAACTTGGCCTCGGTGGCGGCCGCGAGCGTCGACTACTGCTCGAACAGCTCGCCCGGCTCACCGCACGTGGTGCGCTCGTCAAGGCCGATCGGGACCACTGGACTCTGCCCCAGGCGGCCCAGGCGCACACCAACCTGACCGCGGGCCGCCTCGACCTC
The DNA here is from genome assembly GCA_036376445.1 of Acidobacteriaceae bacterium. Classification (GTDB taxonomy): domain Bacteria; phylum Acidobacteriota; class Terriglobia; order Terriglobales; family Acidobacteriaceae; genus KBS-83. The sequence continues at coordinate 3,557 of DASVAI010000084.1, read as the reverse complement.
CACCGCGACGGCTTCGGCTTTGTGCGACCAAATACGCCTGGCGGCAAAGAGAGCGCCAACGGCGGTGTTGATGATTCAGACGTCTTCATCCCGCCTGCCGAACTGCACGGCGCCATGCAGGGGGACCTCGTCCTGGTCGAACTGCTCCCGCCGCGCACCCGCGGACCCAACACCGGCAAGCACGCCGGACGCATCGTGCAGATCGCCCATCGCCGGAACCCCACTGTCGTCGGCCGCTTCCACTACGCCACCAGCGAGCGAGTGCAGGGCAATTACGTCGTCCCCTTCGATGAGCGCATGACCCACCCGATACTCATCCCCTTTGGCGATGAGGTCCCGCTCATCGAATCCGAAAAAGCCACGCCGCACCGCGTCATCGGCGAAACTCACCGCTCCGTCCGCGATCATGATGATCTGGAAGACCTGGTCGTTGATGTCGAGATCACGGAATGGCCTACCCTCCACCGCCAGGCCCGCGGCCGCGTGCTCGAAGTACTTGGCCATCCTGACGACTTCGGTGTGGATGTCGAGATCATGATCCGCAAGCACCACATCCCGCACCTCTTCCCCGATGCAGTGCTCGAAAACGCGCGTCAGGTCGCGCAACTCGATCAGGAGGAGATCGCCCGCCGCCGCGACTTCCGCCATCTTCCCATCGTCACCATCGACGGCGAGACCGCCCGCGACTTCGACGACGCCGTTCTCGTACAACACACCCGGGGCGGTCACGAATTACAGGTCCACATCGCCGACGTTGCGCAGTACGTCGCACCCGGCTCTCCGCTCGACCTCGAAGCGCGCCTGCGCGGCACCTCCGTCTACTTCCCCGACCGCGCCGTTCCCATGCTTCCGCAGGAGCTCTCCTCGGACATCTGCAGCCTGCGTCCCAATGAAGACCGCCTCGTGCTCTCCTGCATCATGCAGCTCGATCGCCATGGCGGCATCCTCAGTTATGAAATCTGCGAGGGCGTCATCCGCTCTGCCCGCCGTATGACCTACACACAGGTCCACGCGATCCTCGAAGGCGAGGAGGCCGCCCGCGCCGAGTTCGCGCCGCTGGTCCCCGAGTTCGAGCGCATGCTCGCTCTTGCCAAGCTCCTCAACCGCAAACGCGAGCAGCGCGGATCCATCGACTTCGACCTGCCCGAGCCCGTCATCGACTTCAACGACGAAGGCGAGATGCAGGGCATCCTCCGCTCCGACCGCACCTGGGCCCACCGCCTCATCGAAGAGTTCATGCTCGCCGCCAACGAGTGCCTCGCCGACTGGCATGACCGCCTCGGCGTCTCGTCTATCTATCGCATCCACGAGAAGCCCGATGCGAAGCGCGTCATCGACTTCGAAGAGACTGCGGCGCACTTCGGCTACTCATTGGGAATCGGCGCTCTACCCGTGCGCCGCGTGCAGTTCAAGAGCGAGCGACGCGAGTTCCACGCCCATAATGCCCGCAGCCGCGGCGGCCAGCGCGGCGCGCCTCGCCATCACGAAATCCCCGATGACATCCCGGTTACGCCGCAAATGTATCAGCGGCTCGCACAGAAGATCGCCGGCAAGCCGGAGGAGCGCATCCTCGCACACCTCATGCTGCGCTCCCTCAAGCAGGCCCACTACTCCGAGAAGAACAAAGGCCACTTCGCGCTCGCCACCCAGCACTACACTCACTTCACTTCGCCGATTCGCCGCTACCCCGACCTCATCTGCCATCGCATATCCAAGACGCTGCTGAGCGGCGGGGCAAACGGTCATGTCGTCCTAACCGAACGCAGTGTAGCGAACGACGTGTCGTCTCCCCTCTCTGAGGACGGTCTCAGCGTCGTCGCCAAGGAGTGCAGCGACAACGAGCGTCGCGCCGCCGAGGCCGAGCGCGAGCTCATCGAATGGAAGAAGGTGAAGTTCATGCAGCACCGCATCGGCGAAGACTTCGACGCGATGGTCATGAATGCCACCAAGTACGGGCTCTTCGTCGAGCTCACTGATCTCTTCATCGAAGGCCTGGTGCCACTCAATAGCCTGGTCGATGATGTCTACACCTACCGCGAAAACACCCGCCAGGTCATCGGCAATCACAGCGGCCGCCGCTACTCCATCGGCGACCGCCTCCGAGTCTTCCTTGACCGCGTGGATGAAGTCGAGCGGCGCCTGCAGTTCTCCGTCCTGGAAGAACGACAGCCACCGCGATCTGCGCGCAAGGACAAGAAGTCAAAGCCCGCCACCAGGACCGAGCCCACCCGCGCACCGAAGCCGCGAAAGGGCAGCAAGCTCCGCAGCCAGCCGAAAGGCAGAAACAAACGGCGCTAGCCTTGCTAGCCGTTATCAGCCTGAGCGAACCCAGAGACCCGCATTGAGAGGATGGAGTCGAAAGAATTTGAGCGCGAAGTTCGTTGTCCCGGCTTAGACTTCACGCCGGATCCGCGGGCGCCGCGACGTCCGTGCCTCCAACAAATTCGCCACAAACCAGATCACGCCGCCCACGCCAGCACGTTCAACACAATGATGAACAGCGGCATCAGCAACTTGTACTCGAAGTTCCGCGCCACCAATCCGCCCGTCATCCAGTGCACCACCTGCCATCCTGGAAACAGAATGATCTGTGCCATCCGGTGCGCTCCCGCCACGTGATACAGCGGCGGCATGCGTGCGATCAGCGCGAACACCAGGCACGGTACACCCAGAAGGGCGGCGTAACCGCATTCCTGTTTGTAAGTCATGGTTCAGGCGTGGCGGGTGGCTTCGCATCGCGCGGCTCCGTCTCGTCTTCGATTCCCAGGCGCGTTTCGATCCTAACCGGTCCCTTGCCGCGCTCTGCATTGTGGCGCTGCTGGCGCAGGTTCACCACAAACAGGACTACCCGCAGCACCAGGATGCCGACGAGCACCGCCACTAGGCCGAGACTGGCGCGACCCGAGCGCTGCATCAGCATATAAATGGCCCCCAGCACCACGATCACGAACAACCCGAACGTGAGCGTTCCTGTTTTTCTCATGCTCGACCCTGCTCCTACTGGCCTACTGTAGTCGGAATGAAGGTCCTCCGTCGCCGTCAGCCATTCCCAACTTAGGAATGGATGCCAGCCGTCACGGTCCGGCCCCAAATAAATCCTTGTTTACGGCTGAGTCTGCAAGGTATAACCTCGCCAGCCAATTCCCCCGGCGCTCTCTTTTGACGCGGTTTGATCCCTTTTCTGTCCTTGATCGAGGTCCCTGTGCTCTACCGGTCCCTGCTGGTTTCTCTCCTGCTCCTTACCTCGCCCATCTTTTCTTCGCGCGCCTTCGCCGCAGATTGGAGGCAGCCCACGCCGGAAGAGCTCTCCATGACCTCCTCGCCGGGCGATCCCAACGCGGAGGCCGTATACCTGTATCGCGAGGAAATCACGGACAACAAGCTGCACATGAAAGCCGTGTACGTCCGCCTCAAGATCCTGCGCGACGAGGGCAAGCGGTACGCCGATGTCGAGCTCGACGGCGCGGGGCGGGATTTCGCGATCAAAGATATCCAGGGCCGCACGATTCACAGCGACGGCACAATTGTTCCGTTCACCGGCAAACCCTACGAGAAGC
>DASVAI010000082.1:0-4020 GCA_036376445.1 Acidobacteriaceae bacterium | reverse complement strand
GTGCTGGCGCTGTACTGGCATTTTGTCGATGCGGTGTGGGTGGTGGTCTTCACCGTGGTGTATGTGATTGGACGATAAGGAATGAGCACGGACGCACAACACGGTCACGCGCAACAGGGGCACGCGCACTTTCACGAAGAGAACGCGATCCACGTGCCGGCGCCTACGCAGTGGCCGCTGATCATGGCAGTGGGATTGACGCTGATCTTTGCCGGGCTGGTGACGAACTTCATGATCACGGCTCTGGGATTCGTGATGACGATCGCCGGTGCAGTCGGCTGGTTCCGGCAGGTGCTGCCGCAAGAAGCGCATGAAATGCTGCCGGTTTCGGATGAGGAGATCGAGATCGAGCGCGAGGGTCGGCGTGTGGCGCGCTTCGAGCATCTGCATCCGGTGACGGGCCGCAGCATGACCCCGGTGTCGACGTATCCGATTTCCTCGGGCATCAAGGGCGGCTTCGCCGGCGGCACGGTGATGATCGTGCTGGCGGAGATTTATGGCTTGGTGCGGTTCCACAGCATCTGGTACGTGGTGAACCTGCTGGGCGGCGCGGGCGTGGCGGGCTGGACGAATCCTAGCGAGTCTGACCTGGGGCACTTTCATCTGGCCGCATTTCTGATCGCGATTGTGATCCACACGGCATCATCATTCCTGGTTGGGTTGCTCTATGGAGCGTTGCTGCCGATCCTTCCGCGACATCCGATTGTGCTGGGGGGGCTGATTGCCCCGGCGCTGTGGACCGGTCTGCTGCACTCGATCCTGGGACTGCTCAATCCGTTCTTTGACGACCACATCAATTGGTACTGGTTTGCGGTGAGCCAGGTGGGATATGGCATTGTGGCGGGCTGGGTGGTGGCACGGGAAGGGCGGTTGAAGGCGCTGCAAGGCGTACCGCTTTCTATGCGGCTGGGCGTAGAGCGCGCAGAACCACCGAAGCAGGACGGCGAGGGCCGCCGATGAGAGCAGCGGTGTTTGCATTTGCGGCATCGTGTGCGCTGCTGGCGGGTGGCTGCAACAGCCTGCCGGGAAAACCGGCGCCGGGTCCGGAGGTGCCGCGACCGGAGAGTGTGCTGTCGTCAAAGGTGCTGTATGCGCAGAACTGCGCGGGCTGCCACGGAGCGGATGGGCTGCATGGACCGGCGACGCCGCTGGCTTCGCCGGTGTATCAGGCGCTGGTGGATGACGCGACGCTGCGGCGCGTGATTGCGCAGGGTGTACCGCAGTCGATGATGCCGGCCTTTGCGAAGAGCTATGGCGGCGACCTGACGGACGCACAGGTGGACGCGATTGTGCATGGAATTCGCGCGGACTGGAACCAGGGGAATGCGACGGCGGGTGTGGCGCTGCCTTCGTATGCCGACGGCGGGAAGAGCGATGCGAAGGCGGGTGAGCAGGTGTATGCGACGAATTGCGCGCGCTGCCATGGGCCGGCGGGGGGCAAGGTGGGCAAGTCGGGGTCGGTGCTGAATCCGGATTTTCTTGCGCTGATGACGCCGCAGGCGCTGCGGACTTCGGTGATTGTGGGTCGTCCGGACCTGGGCATGCCCGACTGGCGCGACCAGGTGAAGGGCCATCCAATGAGCGCGCAAAATGTAAGTGACGTGGTGGCTTTTCTGGTGGCGCAGAAGCCGGAGACAGGGCCGGAGCGGACCAAGGGGCCGCAGGCGGTGCAGGGGCCCGCGCACCAGCCGGAGATGAGTGGAGGAGTGCGATGAGCCGGGAACCGGGTTTGCCAGAGCCCGATCAGAAATCCGTGGTGGAGCGCGCGAAGGAGCACGCCGTCGATGCCGAGGCGGGAGTGTCGCGGCGCAGTTTTCTGCTGAAGGTGAGCCTGGCGGTGAACGCGCTGGTGGCGGTTGCGATCGCGACGCCGGTGGTTGGATACCTGCTGGGACCGATTCGGAAACGGGGTCGCTATAACTCGTGGATCGCGCTCGGCCAGGTGAACGACTATCGCGAAGGTGAGACGGTGCTCGCCACATATCGTAACCCGTTCACGAACGAATGGGACGGTGATACCGGAAAGGTGGCCTGCTATGTGCGGCGCGAGGGGCGCGACAAGTTCACGGTTTTTGCAGTGAACTGCGCACACCTGGGATGTCCGGTGCGGTGGTTTCCGCAGTCGGAGTTGTTTATGTGCCCCTGCCATGGGGGCGTGTACTACGCGAATGGCGAGCGCGCCGCGGGACCGCCGGAGCGCGGGTTGTGGACCTATGACTATCGAGTTTCTGGCGGCAAGCTGATGATCAACGCAGGCCAGATGCCGACGCTCGCGAATGAAGCCAAACTGGTGAAAGGAATTCTGCCGTGCCCTGGTACAAGCAAGCCTACGATTGGGTAGAGCGTCGCGTACAGCTCGAAGGCTTCGTCAAGGAGTCCATGGAGCACCCGGTGCCCAGCCGGACGGCGAGCTGGTGGTACGTCTTCGGCAGCGCGAGCTTTGTGCTGCTGCTGTTACAGATTGTCACCGGCATCCTGCTGGCGCTGGTGTATGTGCCGTCTGCGGGGCACGCGTGGAGCAGCCTGCAGGTGCTGAATCATGAACTGCCGCTGGGCTGGTTTTTGCGCGGCATGCATGGATGGGGATCGAACTTTATGATCGCGATCGTGCTCATCCACATGTGCCAGGTGTTCCTGTTCGGCTCGTATAAGTATCCGCGCGAGCTGACGTGGATTCTGGGCGTGTTCCTGCTGCTGATGACGCTAGCGATGGCCTTTACCGGACAAGTGCTGCGCTTCGATCAGGATTCCTATTGGGGGCTGGGGATTGGCGCGTCGATCATGAGCCGCGTGCCGTTCATCGGGCGACAGCTTGTGGAGTTCATGCTGGGTGGCCCGATCATTGCGGGCGCCACGCTGACAAGATTCTTTACGCTGCATGTGTTCGTGATCCCGGCGCTGATGCTGGCGTTTGCGTCACTGCATACCTGGCTGGTGCTTAAGCTGGGCGTCAACGAGTGGCCGATGCCGGGGCGGATCGTAAAGCGCGACACCTATATCCAGGAATACAACGAGCTGTGCCACAGAGACGGGCTGCCTTTTGTGCCCGGCGCGGCGTGGAAGGACGCTCTGTTTGCCGCAGGCGTGGTGGCTGCGGTGGCGGTTTGTGCCTTGTTCTTTGGGCCGATGGGGCCCGGGGGAATTCCTGATCCGACGATTGTGCAGACCGCGCCGAAGCCGGACTACTTCTTCCTGTGGATCTATACGGCGCTCGCGTTCCTGCCGCCTTCGATTGAGACGCCGCTGATGTTCATTGCGCCGGCGATCGCGGTGATCGTGATGCTGGCCCTGCCGTTCTATGCGGGCGTGGGAGAGAAGAGCTGGCATCGCCGGCCGGTGGCGGTGATCCTGATAGTGGTGCTGGCGGTGACGTTTGGGGTGCTGACGCATCTGGGTACGTATGTGCCGTGGAGCCCGCAGATGGATGGATGGAGCGCGGACCCGGTGCCGGTGCACTTTATTGAAGGCACGACGCCACTCGAGCGGCAGGGTGCTGTTGTCTTCCAGGAGAAGCAGTGCCGCAACTGCCACCAGGTGGGCGGAATGGGCGGGCGTCGCGGGCCGTCGCTGGATGAAGTTGCGACACGTTTGACGGACGATCAACTGGTGCGGCAGGTGACGCAGGGCGGCGGCAACATGCCGGCCTACGGCAAGACGCTGTCTCCGGCACAGGTAACAGCCCTGGTTGCATTCCTCGAAACACTGCATCCGGCCAACCAGCAGCCGGCGATGGATGTGTCGCGCCGGGTGGCAGAGACGAACAATCCTGCGCCGAAAGAGCCGGTGGAGGCGATTCGTCCGTAGGCTGGAGCAGTAGTGAATCCTGACGTATCAGACGCGATTGCGGCCTCGTGGAGCTTTCCTCTGTGGGCGACGCTTTCGCTTGCGCTTACGGCGCTCGTCTATTGGCGAGGGTGGCGTGCTGCTCGGCTGACGCGTGAACGGGAGCTGCCGCCGTGGCGCGCGGGATGCTTCTTTGCAGGGTTGGCGACAATCTGGCTGGCGATTGCGTCGCCGCTC
>DASVAI010000073.1:0-4319 GCA_036376445.1 Acidobacteriaceae bacterium | reverse complement strand
AGCCGCATTCGCCACCCGATCCAATTCCACCGCGTCGTAGGCAAAGCCCGCATCGGGCACGCCTTTGGCCGCCGTCGCCACTGCCTGCAGCGTAATCCTGTTCTCGCCAGCCCGCAGAGACTCGCCCGGAATCTCCGCCTCCACATCCGCATGGGAGTATGCGGGGAAGAACGCCGCCACTGTATCGCCCATGCTGTAGTCCAGCTTCGGATGCAGATAAAACATTCCCTCGTGCCCATTCACTGCGACTCCCAGCGCCGGTTGGCTCGAGTGCTCGATCAGCAGCGCGACATGCAGCCGGTAAGCTTGCGCCGGTTTGCCTTGCAGCGAAAACGTGATCGCCCGCGGCGCCGCCGCACTATCCGGCTTGCGCGCAACAAAGAATGCCGGCGCATCCGCATACCAGTCCTTCGCCGGATCGCTTTGCCCGATAACAAAATGCACCGCCCGCTCCGGTGAGCCGCCGGCAAACTCCGCGGACGACCGATCAAACGTGCCGATCTGCCACACCGGCTCCTGTGCGGCCGCAGTTATGGGAAGGGAACAGACCGCCGCGACGCCAACCGACAGTAGCGAAGCTTTCAACTTCATTCACACCCTCGTATGGGAACGATGCCAACGCGGCCCATACTACTATCCCGCGTGCAAGTACCGCCTGCGCGCACAAATTATTTCACCGCTATTCTTCGCTTGACGATTGCTGACGGCTAGAGTGAGATTGCATCGCTCTCTCAGTGTCGGGAGGTTAGCGGATCATGGGATTTCACGCTGGCCATCATCCAAAGCGCTTCGTTGCAGGCTTCCTGGTTTTTCTCATCATTGTGCCCGTATTTGTTCGTGCGCAAATGAAACTGCTCGCGCCCAATACCGGCTGGCTGATCGATGTAAACAGACTCCTCTGGACCAGCGACAACGGCGCGCACTGGACCAATATCACGCCGCATGTTGATTCCCTCCCCAAAGGGGCCCTATTCACTCATGTCTTCTTCTTTCGCGGCACCTCGGAAGCCTGGGCGATCCTCTCTTATAAGGAACCTGTTGAGGTTCATACGCTTCAGGACATGCGCGCCTTCGAAAATGCCAAGCCTATCTACGCACTTGCCCATACCGAGGACAGCGGCAAGAACTGGACGGCGATTCCTATTTCCTTTCCATCACTTCCAAAATGGATCGAAGATACATTCGCGGGACCTATTGGTATTGATTTCCAGGACTCAAATCATGGGTGGATGCAGGTCAGTTTTATGGGCATGTCCAAGCAGTGTAGGCTGCTAGCAACCGATGACGGAGGACGTACTTGGAAGTGGGTCGACAGCGCGCCATTTTCTGGTCCATTCGCCTTTACTTCGCGCGATGATGGCTGGCAATTCAGCGAATGGGACAACGAACTCTATGCGACCCACGACGGAGCCCGAACGTGGAACAAGGTCCAACTGCCACAGCCGCCCGGAATCGGGACAAATGTCAGGCCGATTCCCGAGATGCCGCAATTTCAGAGCGAAAGCAAGGGCTATCTGGTGGTGACATTTGTCGGAGCTTTCAGTGTCCCTCCAGTCATCGTCGTGTACTCGACAGATTCGGGAGGGAAGGATTGGCATCTATTCAAAACCATAACCGTGAGCCGCGATACAGCCTTTGCCCTCGTCGATTCCACGTCAATTTTTGTCACCCCGTCAGAGCCCGAGGCACTTACAACCCAGCAAGTCTCGCTGACAGACCGGAGTCCACTCAAACTCGCCCCATCGCTCCGCGGCGTGAGCGAACTCTCGTTCGTGGATAAGCGCACCGGCTGGGCAAAGACATTAAATGCTGTGTGTGCCACCTCCGACGGCGGCATCACCTGGAAGAAAATCACCCCACCACCGCTCTACATCCCACGGGTAGTGGGATCAGCTCCTGAAAAGAAAACTCAACATCTATGTCATTAGCTCCCGCTTCAAAGCCGGCAACAGAATCGCCCGAAATGGTCCGCACCAATCGAAATCCACAGGAAAATGTGCCAGTTCACCCCACCCAATTCGTTACAATATAAGTAGAGAATGAAGTAAAAAGCCACCGGCGAGGTGGCTTTTACTATTGTTGGAGCAGGCGACGAATCCCGCTGACCGCTTTTTAGCCAAAAACCGACATTTAGCAGCTTGCTAAGTCCTTTGCTTGGGTATCTTTAGCACTTAAGTCTTTTAAACACCGCACTTAGCATTCGGCACACCTCGTAAGCCACTGAATCCAGACCGCTTCCACAGTTGCTCTACCGTACGGGTGGGGAGGGGGGTAGGTAGTGTCAGGGCACCCCGGTATCGGTCCAGACCGCAGGCTAGACAAACCCCTTCGGCCGCTCAGTATTGACGTGAAAGGCCCGCTCAAGCGCCACTCCCACGCGTCCCAGCAGCCCCTCGTCGAACAACCGCCCGATCAGCGTCACAGTGTGCGGCACTCGTCGCGGCGGGTTGAACCTGGGCAGCGGATGATGCGGATCGGGCGCCCAGTCGCTCCTCGCCTCTGTCACCTCCACAAACCCCGCTCGCAACGTCAGGGAGGGGTGCCCGGTGCAATTCGTCGTAATCAAGATTTCATCCCGGAGCGAAGGCACCAGCAGCAGGTCCACCTTGGAGAGCACCTCCGCCAGGTGCTCGGCTACCTTGCGCCGGAAGCGGTCCGCCTGCACCAGGTCCACCGCCGAGAGGAACCGCGACTGCCGGAACGCATTCGGCCACGCATCCGGCACCTGCATCTTCAGTTGATTCACTTCGCCCGACAGCGTCAACTCCTCGAACGCCGCAGCCGATTCGGCTGAGATGATGATCCCCAGCGAGTCATACGGCCAGTTCGGCATTTCGATCGGCACCGGAGTCATGCCCAACCGCTTGACCGTATCCATCGCCGCGCGGTCCACGTCTGTCGCCGGTGGCCCCGCCGTCCACGCCGGCACGTACCCGACACGGATACCTTTCACCGGCAGCGTGGCGTTGTAGTCGAGGTGACTCTGCACGCTCCCCAAGTCGCCCGCATCCGGCCCGGTGATGGTGCGCAGCACCAGCATCGCGTCCTCTACCGAGCGGGTCATTGGTCCCAGCTTGTCCATCGTCCAGCACAGCGTCATCGCGCCCGTGCGGGGCACCCGCCCGAAGGTAGGCCGCAGCCCCGTAATCCCGCACCGCGTCGATGGGCTCACGATGGAGCCGTCCGTCTCGCTGCCAATGGAGAACCCCACCAACCCGGCGGCCGTCGCTGCCCCCGGCCCCGCACTCGACCCGGACGATCCCTCCTCCGGCAACCATGGATTCATCGTCTGCCCACCGAACCAGATATCGTTCAGCGCCAGGGCGCCCATGCTGAGCTTCGCAACCAGCACAGCCCCAGCGGCGTTCAGCCGCTCGACCACGATAGCGTCAGTCGTGGGTACACGATTGCGGAACGGCTCAGCTCCGTAGGTTGTCGGGATGCCGGCCGTATCTAGCAGATCCTTAGCGCCCCACGGAATTCCGTGCAGCGGGCCGCGGTAGCGGCCGCCGGCGATCTCGCGGTCGGCAACCCGTGCCTGATCCAGCGCGTGATCCTTGGTGAGCGTGATCACGCAACGCAGCGTGCGGTTATAGCGCTCGAGACGGTCGAGATAGAGCGTCGTCAGGCGCTCGGATGTGATTTGGCGGGTGCGAATCCAGTGGCTGAGGTCGGTCACAGTAGCGAAGCCAATGTCGGCTTCCTCCTTCGGCAGAGGCGTGACACTTACTGCAGCCGGCACGAAGCGATCGTGCTGTGGTGGCGGTGTGGTGCCGGGGATCGCCGGGTTCCACTGCGTGGCAGGCGCGAGTGTCACATCGAGGGAAACCTTGCGCGGGCCGGTGCGGCGTTCGTAGACCGGGGCCATCGCCTGGCGCCAATTGGAGGCCACTTCATTTCGCTCTCTGTCTGTGAGCGATACACGAACAAGCTTTTCTGCTTCGGCGAAGGTGACTCCGGAGACCTCGGGACCCGCGGCGGGCGCGGTCGCAGGATTCGGCGGCGCACCTGGCGTAGCCGGAGCTGGTGTGGCAGGGGTGACGGCTGTTTTTTCGGTCTCAGGAGTGGAGTGGCAGCCGATGGCGGCAGCGGCAAGGCCGAGGGAGCCGTGCTTGAGGAAGGTGCGGCGGGAGCGTAGCGGATTTTCGGGCGTCATGGCGATGACAGGGATTGTACGAGCAGTACGCGAGGAGTGCGTCCTGCTATCGCCGCGAGTTTATTTCGCGGGGACGAGCGGAACGAGTTCTGGGTTGGCAGTCTCGCGATTCGAGCCAGCAAGATCTCTGCGCGGTGCGGGCCGCTCGCCCCGGGAGTAGTAA
>DASVAI010000070.1:0-2902 GCA_036376445.1 Acidobacteriaceae bacterium | reverse complement strand
ACTGGGGGCGTGCGGATCATTGCTCGCCATGACACCGTGCCTGGCGCGGCTCTGGTCTTGCATTTCGACTACCTTCCGGAACTCGCGGCGGCCGTGGGGAGGTTGGTTTGCACCGTAGTCCAGATCGTTCTGAGCCTGTCCCGATTCGTCCTTCCAGATACCCTTGATCCATATTATTCACCTTGCTATTTCTTCCTGATTTGTTCGCTGCTTACAAATTTAGCCCAGGAACTTACACCGTCGATTGAAATGGATCAGCAGTCAATCCGGTACTGGCCAAATTAGGACCTGTTCGCTCGTACCGCGGTCCTAGCCTGTCTTTCGCAGTTCAGGGGTCCGGCGGCAGGTAAGCCGTTAAGAATCAGCGGAGGGATCTAAAAGGTCTTCACCACAAACTGTTCGGGTGAGGATGGGGATCGGCGGGGCGATCAGGCCGCGTGGAGCTTGGCCATGCGCTCGCAACGAAAGTGGTCGCGGATGTAATGGCGGAAGAACCGGCCTCTCGATTCGGCACTGAGAAACGCCTGATGATCGGCAGCCGGGAAATCGAAGTAACGATAAACTTGGCCGGTGTTGCGGAATCGAAGATACAGGATTTGCTTGGAGTGCTCGTAAGCGGCTGCGGAGAGCATCTTCGACTCGAGCGTCAACCATTTCATACGACTGATCTCTCTCTGTTGCGGAATGGCTTCTCAGCGAGACGTGGCTTGTTCATCGCGGCCGCCGGCACTTGCGACGATTTGATGCGGGGAGGCGGCTGCGGCGGGAGCGTGATGCGGATCTGCTCCAGCATCGCCTGCACATCGCGTTCTGGCTGAGTGTGGCGCGGCAGCACGAGCCAGCGGCCGTCCAGCATCGGAATCCACACCTCCACCATCTGAATGGCGGAGAGCTTCTCAAACACCGATAGCGGTGTCAGACCGGGCGCGTGGATCTGCAGCCGGTTCTTCAGCGTGACCTGCAGGCAGTAAGCAAGAAATGCGATGAACACATGCGCATCCGCGCGGTGCTCGAGCTGATGATAGATGGGGCGGATTCCGAGTTCGCTCTTCAGAGACCGGAACACGCTCTCGATCTGCGTCAACTGCACATAGCGGGTCCACAGCACCGCCGGGTCTTCGCCGGTGAGATTGCTGCGCAGCAGATAGTGGCCGTCGCGCTGCTCGGCAGCCCTGAGCTTGACTTTGTCCGTCCGAAACCTGAAGGTCTCGCGCGTGACTTCCTGATCTTTTTGGGGAAGCCGGACTTTCACGAATCCGAAAGCGCGCCCCGCCTCTTTCTTAGCCGCACCTATACGCAACAGCAAGTGATCGCGTCCCGGCAGACTCTTTCGCATTGCGCGCAGCCTGCGCAGAAGACGCGCCAGCCGTTTGCGTCGCATCGCATTCTCTTTGGCCTGCCGACCGGTGCTTTTCGCGAGCACATAGAGTTCGCCCTCATGCTCATATAGCTTCACGTCGACCGAGTCGCGCACCTTCTGCCACGGCAGATCGAGCCACTTCTTCTCGTGTTGGTTGATCCGTCCTTTCGGCGTGCCCACCAGATACGACGTCTGCTGTTCCGGCGCGCGCATCTCCTTGAGAACCGCTTCGGTCGGTATTCCCCGATCCATCACCCACACACGCCGCGCTTTGCCATACGTCTTTTCGATTTTCGACAAAAAATCACGCAGTGTGCTGCAATCCGCAGTGTTGCCGTTCATTACTTCATAGGCCAACGGAAAGCCGTCGGGCGTCACCACCAGCGCGATTACCAACTGCACGCAATCCGGACGTCCGTCACGGCTGTAGCCGCGCTGCGCCTTCGCATTCTGTTTCATCTCACCTTCGAAATACGTGCTCGTGAGATCGTACAGCAGGACTTCGAAGTCGGCTCCGAACAGATCGGCCCACTTCTGCTTGAGGTAAATAAACAACTCCTGTTTGTGTTCCAGTACCCGATCCAGACAACGGTACAGCCGATCTTTCTCCGCCACCTCAAACCCCGCATCCAGCAATTCGTCCATGGCAGAGTTCAGGTACCAATGTCGATGCACACGGAACTCGCTGCCGGGATCGAGCAGGCGGTTGACAACCAGCAGACGCAGCACCTTCTCCCAACTGACCGTTTCACGACCTTCGGGCAGACGCTGCTGCCAAAACTCGTCGAGAGCCAGTTGCTGCCAGAGTTCGCACACCAGCCAGCAGTTGCCGAACACGCGCGGACGCTTCACTTCCAGCCCGCTCAACCGCACCTGAATGCTATCGACAGCATCTCGGGGAAGTTCGCGGTCTTCGGGAAAGAGACTCAGATTGGTAAAGCGCTGTTCGGCTTCATCGAACACCTCGAGTGTCTTCCGCCACGCCGCCTGCTGCTGATCGTTGATCTCACCGAGGTAGAGAACGGTACGCTGAGCTGTCTTGCCGCCGGGCATGCGCCGGTTCTCGACAATGCTGAAGTACCGGTGATCTTTACCATCCTTGTGGCGATTTGTGCTGCGCAGAAACATCTCTTAGCAGCAGCATGCCAGACATCCACCGCTTAGAGAAGAGGCAAGGTCTTCACCTGGCCTGTTTCAGCAGTGCCACTGTTGAAAGCAAACGGAATTCTCCTCCACCAAGGCCGAAATCGGCCGCGAAGTGCGAAAGTCGGGCTAAACGGATGAGGGCGTGTTTCGACGCAGGCGAAAGGTTGAGCAAGGGCCGAATCGCTACGCGGCGGCGTCGGGTTCGAGGATGCAGACTTCGGGGAGGTTGCGATATTTTTCGGCGAAGTCGAGGCCGTAACCTACGACGAATTCGTCGGGGATTTGGAAGCCTACGTACTTCACGGGAATCGGGCGCTGGCGGCGCTCGGGCTTGTCGAGGAGGGCGCAGATCTCGAGCGAGCGGGGGCGGCGCTGGCGGAGGAGTTGGGTGAGGTA
>DASVAI010000048.1:0-4932 GCA_036376445.1 Acidobacteriaceae bacterium | reverse complement strand
CACCTCGATGCCGGCATCCAGCGCGGCCCGCTTCACCGGAGGCGCCGTCAGCGCCAGCCCCCGGCCCTGCGGACGGTCCGGCTGGCAAAGCACAAGATCAACGCTATGCCCAACAGCACAAACAGCATGCAGCGTGGGCACGGCAAACGCCGGAGTTCCGCAGAAGACCAGCCGCATCAGCTACCACTCACCCGCACGCTGCATTTTCCGGATGCGTCGCAGGACCAGGTCCCGCTTCAGCGCGCTGATGCGGAAGATGAACAGCACGCCATCCAGATGATCGATCTCGTGCTGAAAGGCGCGCGCCAGCAGCTCCGTGCCTTCGTATTCCTTCCAGTTGCCGTGCTCGTCCTGCGCCTTCACCACCACGCGTGCGGCCCGCCGCACTTTTTCCCGAATCTCCGGCAGGCTCAGGCAGCCCTCTTCCTCAAGCTGCTTGCCCTCTCGCAGCGTGATCTCCGGGTTAATCAGGACAATCTTTTCCTTCGGGTCCTTGTTGTTGCTCAGGTCAATCACCGTCAGCCGCTTCGCAATGCCGATCTGCGGCGCCGCCAGCCCGATGCCCTGCGCCTTGTACATCGACTCGAACATGTCCGCCACCAGCTTGCGCAGCTCGTCATCGAACTCCGTCACCGGACAGGTGGGCCGCTGCAGGATGGGATCGGGAAACTTGACGATGGGATAAATCATGCGTGCTTCGTTCTTGCCCTGCTAATACTTCCGGATCTGCTCCAGATAACCATCATAGTTACGCTTCAGCTCGAGCGCGGAGTCGCCGCCAAACTTCTCCAGCGCCAGCTTTGCCAACACAAAGGCCACCATCGCCTCGGCCGCCACGCCGGCCGCTGGCACCACGCAGACATCCGAGCGCTCATAAGCCGCCTTGGTCGCCTCGCGCGTCTCATACGTCACGGACTCCAGCGGCCGCCGCAGCGTCGAGATCGGCTTCAGGTACCCGCGCACCACGATGTCCTCGCCGTTCGAGATGCCGCCCTCAATCCCGCCCGCATTGTTCTGCTCCCGGCGAAAGCGCGTGTGTCCGTTCTCATCTTCCGCAGCGTAATGGATCGAGTCATGCACCGCGGAGCCCAGCGACTGCGCCGCCGTCACGCCGCGCCCCAACTCCACCGCTTTCACCGCCTGCAGCGACATCACCGCCCAGGCCAGCAGGCCGTCCAGCCGCTCATCCCAGTTGGCATACGTGCCCAGCCCCGGCGGAACCCCATGCGCGACGACTTCAAAGACTCCGCCGATCGAGTCGCCGGTCCGAAGCGCCAGGTCCACCTCGGCCTTCATCTTCTCTTCCGTTTCTGGATGAGCGCAGTTCAGCAGGACGTCCTCCCTGCCCGCCAGCGCCGCGATCTGTTCCCACGTCACCGGCTCTTCGAGTTCCACGCGGCCGACGCGCACCACATGGCTCGTGACCTCAATGCCGAGAAAGCGCAGCAGCAGCTTCGCAATCGCGCCCGCGGCCACACGCGCGGTTGACTCACGTGCCGATGCGCGCTCCAGCACATATCGCGCATCCTTAAAGTTGTACTTGAGTGATCCCGAAAGATCCGCATGCCCCGGCCGCGGCGACGCGACCGCCTTGTGCTTCGCCGGATCGCCTACGCCCACCGGCAGAATCTCTTCCCAGTTCTTCCAGTCGCGATTCGCGATCTGCATCGCCACTGGCGCTCCGATCGTCCGCCCATGCCGCACGCCGGACAGGATATGCGCCGTGTCCGTCTCGATCCGCATGCGCCCGCCGCGCCCATAGCCCTGCTGGCGGCGCCACAGCTCTCGATTGATGAACTCCTGATCGACGTCGAGCCCGGCAGGCAGCCCCTGCACCAGCGCAATCAGGGCCTCGCCGTGCGACTCACCCGCGGTTGAAAAACGTAGCATGTGCCTTCCCGGTCAAACCTTGATTGTAAAGGACTGGCAGATGTCGCAGAGTACGATGGTCAGCCCGCTTTTCGGCTTAATGCCTTAGCAGCTTTCCTTAGAGCTTTATCGCGATCGGCACCACGCACTGTCTTGTTCGCCTTGGAAGAGGGTGCGAGAGTTTGCTTAAGTTGGTCCATGAGAGCGGCGACGGGATTTGTGATTTCCCCAGGTGTTTCGATTGTGGACGCGAGTTGCTCCGCAATCACGCTGTTGAGCGACTTGTGCTGCTGCTCGGCACGAATCGCCAATGCGCGATGAAGCTTGCTCGGGATCCGGATGTTTAGTGAACCTTTGAAGGGTTTATCGGGCGTCTTCCCCTCTTCCTTGCAGAAGGCCAGATATTCATCTACCGCGCCGCGGAAGTTCTTCTCCAACTCATCAACTGTCGTGCCGTCATACGCCACCAGATCCCGAATGCCTGCGATCTTTCCATGGAAGCAGCGATCCTCCGCGCTGAACTCGACTGTGCTCGTATATCCCCTGTATTCGAGTGCGTTGCTCATATCTTCTTCTCCTGCTCAAGATGAGACAGAATGTCTCGGATCTGATACGCCTTCAGGATGTTTCCTGGATGCGGCTCATGGAGAAATGCTGTCGCGCCTGTTTCATGATCAATGAACTTCCGCCCTGATCCACCAGTCGTCGTAAGTTCGTAACCACAGGCCTTCATCACGGAAACCAGTTCGTCCCATGTGAAATCCTTCGGCTTCGAGTTCAGCCGGGCGAGGAGCTTTTCCCGCTTGCTCACTGAAAAAGTCTAGACCGGAAGACAGGGGACCTGCAACTATAATTAGTTGCAGTTCAAGGCTGCGGCAATCGATATAAGCCCGCAGCATTGCCCGACAGCACTCCCTGTGCGATATGCACAGCGCTAGCACGGTCGATCTCCCCATCCTCCATCATCCCGGTCAGCGCATACCCCAGCGCTTTTCTGGCATTGCGATTCGCAATCCAGAGAGACTCCTCCCACCCGAGATACTCGGAGAAGGGATATCCATCCGTCCCGAAGAGCACCTTGTCCGGATACATCTCCAGCCATTCCCGCAGCCACCTGGCAACCGTGCGCGGCGGGATCGCGAGTGCCTGCTGCGAGATGTCCAGATACACATTCGGCTTCTGTAGCAGCGCGCCGATCTCCCGCACAAAAGGCCAGCCGCCGTGGAGAATCACGAACCGCGTCTGCCGTAGACGGCGGTCGTCGAAGAGCGGTTCAAGCAGCAGCGGATTCGAACCAGCGACATCGTAATAGCCACCACCGCCGGCCATCCCATGGAGTTGCACAGGCAAGCCAAGCCTCCCGCACTCCGCGGCGATGTAACGAAACAGAAAATCCTGCAGCGCCTTGTACTCCTCGTCCGATGAAGGAGTGTGGCCGCCAACCGACGCGGCATACACGCGGGCGGCCTCTTCCTCGCTTGGATTGCCGAAGGCGAACGACCGCAGGTAGCCGACCTCGAACTTCACCGCCACCGCGCCGCCCGCCTTCTGGCGCTCCAGCGTCGGGGTGACAACTTTGGTCAGGTAATCCTGAAGTGTGGCCGGAGCCGCGCTCAAACCGGACTCCCGCAAATATCGCGCGTGCAGTTTGTCTTCCAAAGGAAAGAAGACTGCGCGATCCGGCGTCTTCATCGCAAGCCTGCTGTTGTCCAGCGGAAATAGCAGGCAATCCAGGTAAGGCACCCACCGGAAGCGCGGCGGCTCCAATCCGCTCCCGCCCGATACCGGCATCATAGACACGCGATTTGCCAGGATCGTGCCGATGTGTGACTGATCGACCAGCCACTCGGAATAATGCCGGCCTTCTCGCGTCCGCACTCGGTCTCGCGCCGCATTAAGTCGTGCCAAACCTGCCGCATCTAGGGGCGCAGCGCCATGAAATCCCCAAAGATGCAGCCATGCCTCCGAAAGCTGAGGATTGTCCGGTCGCCACGCCACCGGATCTGTCGCCGGCTCCATGTGGTCCACCGGCAGTGCGTCGAACTCACCATCTGTTTTGTAATTGGGCGGCGGAAGCAGCGGGTGCGCGTGGTTGTCGATGGCAACCATCGCATCGATCTGTTTTTGAAGGGCCGCATCGATGCCGTTCGGTGACTTCGCAATCGCCGTTCGAGACTGACCGCCGCACCACCCGATCAAAACGACAAAGCCGGCCGTGGTCCAGAAGGTCTTGCGCATCCTTCGCACGATATCAGGGGACCGGCTGACTCAGCCCACCAGCCACTCATACTGAGCATCCGTCAGCGGCACCACCGACAGCCGGAACTGCCGGAACAAGAGCGACCCGCGAAACACCGGCGCTTCCCGCATCTCCGCCAGCGTCTTCGGCTGCTTCAGCCGTTTCCCTGGCGCAATCCGCACAATCGGGCTCTTCGGATTCGACGGATCCACTGACACGACATGCGCCGTTCCGACGGCTGCCTTCTCCGTCACCGTGTGATAGATGACGAGCTTCTCGCCCTTCTTCATCCCGGCAAGATTCATCAGTGCCTGCGGATTCTTCACCCCGTCCCAGGTCGTCTCGCCATCTCGCTCCAGGTCGCTGTAGGAATACGACTCCGGCTCACTCTTCAGCAGGTAAGGCATCGCTCGTCACCTCGCCACACGGTTCACTCGAATCCCTGCCAGCTTCGCCCAAAGAAGTCCCGCTGTCCAGAAAGGCCCGGCTATCCAGCAGCGGCCGCTCGAGCGATCGCACCCACTCCGTCATCTCATCCGGGCCGCGCCCGTTCTGTGCGCTGCGTTCCAGCTCTGCCCGCACCGAGTACATCTTCGCATCCAGATCATCCAGGTAATGGAACAGCACCGCCTCGGGCGTCATAGGCAGCTTCGGCGAACCAAACTCGTATTTGCCGTGATGGCTCAGCACCATGTGCTCCACCAGCAGCTTCAGCCGCGGCGGAAAACCCGGAATCTGCGCCGCCTTCTTCTCGATCATCGCGATGCCCAGCGTGATATGCCCGAGCAGTTGCCCTTCCAGCGTGTAATCGAAGCTCAATGCCC
>DASVAI010000040.1:0-8110 GCA_036376445.1 Acidobacteriaceae bacterium | reverse complement strand
AACCTCGCGCAGTATGAGCAGGCCTTCGGCTCCATCTCGCTCGAGCCTCTTCCCACCTCCGCCGGACAGCGGCCGCTCAACTAAGCGAGCGCGGAGGCGGCAATCCTCTCCTTCCTCCGATCACCAGCGCGGCAGCCATTCGATGCGCGGAACGACCGCCACTTTCCACTGTGGCTGGTCATTCCGCTCATCTTTGTCGCGCTCTACCTCTCCCACTTCGCGCTTCTGCGCCTTCCCTACTACTGGGACGAAGCCGGCTACTACATCCCCGCCGCCTACGACTTCTTCCGCACCGGCGCGCTGATTCCATACAGCACGCTCTCGAACGCCCATCCGCCGCTGCCCTCCATCTATCTCGCGTTCTGGTGGAAGCTCTCCGGCTTCAGCCCGCCCACCACACGTTTCGCGGAGCTGATCGTCGCCTCCGTAGCTCTGCTCGCCGTCTATCGCCTCGCCCAGCGCGTCACCGGCCAGACCTCCATCGCCGTCGCGGTCACGCTGCTCACCGGCCTCTACCCCGTATGGTTCGCGCAGAGCACGCTCGCGCATGCCGATCTCTGCGCCGCCGCCTTCACACTCTGGGGACTCACCTTCTATCTCCCCGGCAAACGCGGCAGCCGCGTTCCCCTTGCTGCGCTCTTCTTCGCGCTCGCCGCGCTCTCCAAGGAGACCGCCGTCTGCACGCCGATCGCCTTAGCCGCCTACGAGCTCTGGCGCGCTATGCGTGACAAATCCGAACGCTCCGCAGCCCTCCGCAAATTCGCGTATCTCCTCGCGTCCATCCTCCCGCTCTGCTGCTGGTACTTCTGTCACTGGCGCCGCACCGGCTACATCTTCGGCAATCCTGAATACCTCCGCTACAACGCCCAGGCCACACTCACGCCGCTGCGCATCCTGCTCGCGATCGGCCACCGCATCCTGCACCTGACCGCGCACATGAACCTCTTCGTGCCCGTGCTCTGCGCCTGCGCCTCACTCTTGCTCGTCCCCCGGCTCGAGCGCGACGGCACACCGCGCCCTTCGCTGCCACGCGAATACGTCGTGCCGCTCGCATGGGTCGTCTGCGCGAACACGCTGCTCTTCTCTATCATTGGCGGCGCGCTGCTCACCCGCTATCTCCTGCCGCTCTATCCGCTGGTGCTGCTGGTCTGCGTCGCCGCATTCTGGCGGCGCGTGCCCGCATGGGGCGGCATGGTCGCGCTCGCCGCCTTCGCTTTCTGCATCGGCCTCTTCATCAATCCGCCATACCGCTTCTCGCCGGAAGACAATCTCGCCTACGCCGACGCCATCCGCCTGCAGCAGGACGCCATCCACCAGGCCGTCACCCGCTATCACGATCAGACCATCCTCACCGCCTGGCCCGCATCCGACGAGCTCACCCGCCCCGAGCTCGGCTACATGCGCCAGCCCGTCTCCGTCGTCACCATCGACAACTTCTCCCTGCCCCAGATCCAGCGCGCCGCCGGCCTCTCCGGCTACACCGTCGGCATCATCTTCTCCACCAAGTACGACCCCCCGCATCTCCCCTTCTCGCTCGGCCAGCACAACGAAAAACTCGACCGCCGTTACTTCGACTTCCATCGCGACCTCCCGCCCGAGGCCATCGCCGGCCTGCTCGGCGGCAAAGTCGTCTGGCACGAGGAGCGCAAAGGCCAATGGGCCGCCGTCCTGCACTTCGACCGCCCGCAGGAAGCGCAACTGCGCTGAGTTCCCGGCCCGCGTAATCTTCGGCTCCGACCGGCGTCGAATGCGCATCATGACCACCGTCGTTCCTGTCGATTGCGATACAGCGCCTTCGGCAATCCACCTGCTCGTTCGCTTCTTTGCCGAAGAAGGCTTCTCCGGCGATCCGGCCACCATCGCCGCGCGCTTCGAAGCGATGCGCAACGATACTCATCACTGGGCTGCGCTCGCATTCAACGATGGTCAGCCCGTGGGGGTCGTCACCGTCACGACCAATCTCTACGTGGAGTGGGGCCGCATGGCCGAGATCGCAGACCTCTACGTCCTGCCGGAACTGCGCCGCCGCGGCGTCGCTCGTGCTCTCATCCACTCCGCCGTTGCCTGGAGCAAGAATCACGGATGCTCGGGTGTGGCAGTCATCATGACGCCGGAAGGAGAAGCGGCACATGGATTGTCCCGCTTCTACGAAGGGCAGGGCTTCGCTCGAACCGGCCGCACCATCTCCCTCATGCTCCTGCAGGACGCTTCTGCCTAAGCACCAACGTCATGCAGCCGCTTCAGCACCCGGCACTATAATCACTGCTGCGTGCGCCTCTTTCCTTACCCACTGCGTGCCTTGGCTCTCCTTCCGGCTCTCGCCCTCCTCTGCGCCTTTCCCGCTCCCGCTCTACCCGGCATCACGCAGTCCGCCGCCGAGACGGCCACCCTCCCGGCCAAGATGCACCACCGCCTCCTCCTGGTGCTCCCCTTTGATAACCGCACCGCCCAGCCCAATCTCGACTGGATCGGCGAGGCCGCCTCCGAGGTATTCAACCAGCGCCTCGGCGCCTCCGGCTTCGACATCATCAGCCGCGCCGACCGCCAGTACGCACTCGAGCATCTCGGCCTGCCGCAGAACTTCGAGCCCTCGCGCGCCACCGCCATCCGCCTCGCCCAGACGCTCGACGCAGATGACATCATCGTCGGGTACTACACCGTCCAGGGCAGCAACCTCAACGTCACCGCCGAACTGCTTGACGTCAACGCCCTCCGCCTCGGCCAGCCCATCGTTGCCGATGGCGCGCTCGACCACATGCTCGACGTGCTCGACACCCTCTCCTGGCGCGTCGCCCGCGGCCTCGATCCCAAATTCCCCTTGCCCGAGGCCAGCTTCCACGCCGCCGGCGCAAACCTCCGCCTGAACGGCTTCGAGAACTACATTCGCGGCATCCTCGAAACCACGCCATCCGAGCGCATCGCTCATCTCAAGATCGCGGTCGCCGAGAATCCCACCTACTCCTCGGCATGGCTCGCGCTCGGCATGACCTACTTCTCCGAGCAGCAGTTCGATGCCTCCGCCGCCGCCCTCGGCCACCTTCGCAAGAACGACCGCGCCGCCCTCGAAGCCGAGTTCTACCGCGGCCTCGCCTTCTTCTACACCGGTCATTACAACGATGCCGAAGATGCCTTCGCCTTCGTCGCCGCGCAGCTTCCCCTGCCCGAAGTCGTCAACAACCAGGGCGTCGCCGCATCGCGCCGCGGGCATGATGGCGGCGCGCTCTTTCAGGAAGCCATCAACGGCAATCCCCACGATCCCGATTACCAGTTCAATCTCGCTATCGCGTTCGCGCGCCGCAGCGACACCCGCAACGCGCTCGCCGCCATCGGCGAGGCACTCAAGCTCCGCCCCGAGGACTCCGAAGCCCTCAGCCTCCAGAACATGCTGCGCCAGCCCAGCCCGCCAGCCATCGTTCCCGCCAATGCACAAGTCAAAGATGGCGATCCAAGCGCCCAGTCCGGGCGCAACCTGCCCTTAGAACGTATCAAACGCAGTTACAACGACGCCTCCTTCCGCCAGGCAGCCTCGGAAATGGAAGAGATGGAAGCGCAGCACCTCGCCTCCCTGCCGTCGGATAAACAGGCCGCCGCGCTCAGCAAAAGCGGCGACGCCTATCTTGGTCGAGGCCTGATGCTCGAAGCCGAGCGCGAGTTTCAGCTAGCCCTCGCCGCCAATCCCAACGATGCCGACGCCCACGCCGGCCTCGCGGAAGTCCGCCGCCGCAATGGCGATGACGCACAGGCCCGCGCCGAAGCCCAGACATCCATCAAGCTCCGCCCCAATGCCGCCGCCTGGCTCACCCTCGCGCGGCTCGATCGCACGCAGCATCATCTTGATGCCGCCCGAGCCGACGTCAGCCACGCCCTCGAAGTCGAACCCGGCAACTCCGACGCCCGCGCTCTCCAGCAGGCGCTCAACGCAACTCCCGCTCCCGCTCCACCCAAACCATGAAAACCCTTCGCGCCGCACCTTACCCCTTCGTCATCCCAACCGGAGCGAACACCTCCACGTCTGTCATCCTGACTGAAGCGAAGCGAAGAAGTGGAGTGACCTGCTGTTCGCCTGCAGTGCAAGCATCAGCGAAATCACCAAACGGGAGGGTGCCCTATTCCAGCCGAGGGCTGGGGTGGGGTAGTTCCCTAAAATCCAGTCGACGCGAAGCGTCCACCTCCCTGTTCGTCATCCGCCTCGCAATATTCCTGCTACTCGCCGTCACCGGTCTTCGCGCACAGACTAGCCAGCCCATCGTGGTTGGCCTCCGCCTGCAGGACACCATCCAGCCCATCAGCGAGGACTACTTCAACCGCGCGCTCAACCACGCCGCCGACATCCACGCCAATGCCATGCTCATCGAACTCGACACGCCCGGCGGCCTGCTCTCCACCACGCGCAACATGGTCGGCCGCATCGGCTCGTCTCCCGTTCCGGTGATCGTTTACGTCTCGCCTGAAGGCGCACGCGCCGGCTCCGCCGGTTTCTTCCTGCTCGAAGCGGCGGACATCGCCGCCATGGCGCCAGGCACCAACGCCGGCGCGTCACACCCCGTTGTCGCGGGCGCCAAGCTCGACGACACCATGAAGCAGAAGATCGAAAACGATGCCGCCGCACTGCTGCGCTCCTACACCGCACAACGCGGACGCAATCCCAAGGCCGCCGAAGATGCTGTCCGCAACTCCAAGTCCTACACCGCGCAGGAATCGAAGGACCTCGGCCTCATCGACATCGTCGCGCCCGACCGCACCGCGCTGCTCAACCAGATCGACGGTCGCACCGTCACCCGCATGGACGGCACAAAGACCGTGCTGCACACAAAGAACGCCAGCATCGATGTCGTCATCCCCACGCTGCGCGATCGCGTCCTCGATCGGCTGATGAACCCGGACCTGGCCGTCCTCATGCTGGTCATCGGCGGCCTGCTCATCTATCTCGAGTTCAACGCGCCCGGCACCATCGTGCCCGGCACCATCGGCACCCTGCTGGTGCTCATGTCGCTCTTCGCGCTCAACCTGCTCCCCGTCCACTACACCGCGGTCATGCTGCTGATCGCCGCCGCGATCCTCCTCGTGCTCGAGGTCAAGTTCGCCAGCCACGGCATCCTCGCCTTCGCCGGCATCATATGCCTCGTCCTCGGCATGCTCACGCTCGTGGAGGGGCCCATCCCGCAGATGCGCGTGCATGCCGGCACCGCCATCGCCGCGGGCGTTGCCTTCGGGCTCATTACCGTCTTCCTGGTGCGCATCGCCGTCCGCGCGCGCCACAACAAATCCCTGGTCGGCGCAGACGCATTGCTCGGCCAGATCGCCATCGTCACCAAGCCGCTGGAACCGGTCGGGCAGGTCATGGTCCACGGAGAAATCTGGCAGGCCCACTCCTCCACCCCAGCCCCGCGCGACGCCCAGGTCCGCGTCACCGCCGTCGACGGCCTAACCCTCATGGTCGAACCCCTGCGCCCACCCGCCTGATCGCAGACTTGGTCAGGAGCAGTTCCCATCCAGTCGATGAAATTCCCCTTGAACCGGAGTAGTCTCCTTCACGCGAGGGCTCAAGTCATTGGAGGTTAATCATGAAAGCCCAACCGCTTAGTCCACGTGGATTGGAATTGCAATTGGAAGAGAAAGCTAACGAAACCATCGTCCACTGCAAGGGCAAGATTACCGCCGACAATTCGGAGGTGTTTCAAAGGGAGATTCGCAATCTGATTCCTGAATCGAGCGGTCAAATCGCTGCGATTACTTACCGGATCGTGATTGACCTGAGCAACGTCACGCAGGTCGATAGCACTGGTTTGGGCGCATTGTTGGGCGTATGGACGGCAGCACAAAAGGAATGCTGCGACCTCGAAATCGCAAACCTGAATTCGCGAGTCGAGAAACTTGTGGAGATGACTAAGCTGGACACGGTCTTCAAGCGTGCCAGGGTAGTGGCGGCCGGAGCCTCCACGGCGGCACTGCCTCGTGTCGAAGACGCCTTGACTGCCCTAGACCCAGAAGAAGCCTGCCAGCAGGCAATTGATGCAGGGATGGTCGTTCACCGTGCCCATCCGCTCAATTGCGAGACCTCTATTCCCGCGTTGATCGGCGGCATGGTAATGCCGAATCCGACGTTCTACGTTCGTAACCACTTTCAGGTCCCCAAGATTGACCCATCAGACTGGCGCCTGAATGTAGTTGGCCTGGTCGAACGTCCTCTGAGTCTCAGTTTGCGCGACCTTGTGAAAATGCCCTCCCAGGCCCAGTTCGTCACTCTAGAGTGCGCTGGAAACGGCCGCTCACTGCTGAGCCCGCGTGTGAATGGGGAGCAATGGAACTTAGGAGCCGTTAGCACTGCCGAATGGACGGGCGTGCCACTCAAGGAGGTTCTGGACCGGGCAGTGATTAAAGCTGACGCCAGGGAGATAGTGTTTCGAGGCGCTGACAGCGGCAAACTTGATGCGAGTAGCGAACCAATTCACTTCGAGCGCAGCCTGAGCATGAGCGACGCTCAGGGGTCTGAGGCGCTACTTGCCTACGCCATGAACGGAGAGGGACTCCCGATCCAGCATGGCTATCCGTTGCGGCTCATCGTTCCCGGGTGGTATGCCGTGGCATCGGTCAAATGGCTCACGGAGATTGATGTGATCAGTGGGCCGTTCACTGGTCATTACCAGACCGAAACATACTTCTTCGAGTGGCAACGCGGTGAACAACTAACGCGAGAGCCGGTATCGCTGCAGCGAGTGCGGAGTCTGATCACGGAGCCGGAGCCCGACAGCGAAGTCGAGCAGGGCGAGCTGCCGATTCGCGGAGTCGCATGGTCCGGGGCGGCACCTATCTCTCGGGTTGAAGTCAGAATTGGCGCTGGTCCTTGGCAAGACGCCCGCTTATTGGGCGAACGGAAGCGACACAGCTGGCAGGGGTGGGAGCTAATCGCCCGTCTTGAGCAGCCTGGTTCCGCAGTGATTTCCGCCCGGGCGACGGATATGGCAGGCTGGACACAGACCGACCGGCCAGAGTGGAACCGGCTCGGCTATGGGAACAATGTCATTCAGAAGGTTCGCGTCGATGTTCGATAGACCTTGCGGCAATCGTCTATCGAAAAAGTGCTGTGCGCAACATAACTTGTGATGAACCGGCTAACGAGAAGCAAGGCCTGACAACTGCTTTACTTCCCGTTTGCCGACCACACGGTAAACCATCCAGTTTGGGCGGCAAACGTCGAAACCGGAATACCGCCCCGGACAGGCTTGGCCTCAGCCGCTTAAAAGATTTCTGTAAAGAATTGAACTGGGAGCGACTCAGTTTCGACTTATTCGACAAATGGCCAATGAGGGCAAGGATAGGGTCCAGTTTGAGTGGCTTGCCCTGCGCTGTCAGACGGGGGATCCGGCAGCATTTGCGGACCTGATTGCAGTCATGGAGAGGCCGCTGCTTTATTACGCAACGAGCCTTACCGGGAATCAGGATGCGGCGCTCGACGTCCTTCAGGATGTCTGGCTCAAGGTGGTTCGCGGCATCCGAGGGTTGAAAGACCGCCGCTCTCTGAGGCCCTGGCTTTACGCAATCACCCACGGCGTCGCTATCGATCGTATCCGCCGTGAGTACAGACGCGACAAGGCTGAGCAAGCGCAACTTGACGATTCGTTCAACATCGAAGAGCCATCCTTCGACGAAGAAGATGCAACCGCCATTCGCGATGCATTAAGCCGCCTTGGCGTTAAGCACCGTGAAGTTCTTGTTCTGCATTTTCTTCAAGACCTCTCCATCCAGGAAATCGCCAACGTCGTCGGCTGCTCCGAGGGCACCGTCGAATCCCGCATTCACTACGCCAAACGGCAAATGAAACAGATTCTCGAAGGAGTGAAACATGGCACAACAATCGAATGACCTGCGCGAACGCCTGCTAGCGGCCCTGCCGCAGCCTGAAAACCTCGCCCACTATCGTACAGAGACCGCTACGCTACTGGCCAAGCACACAAGAGCGCTTCGCTGGGATAAAGTCTTGGCAAACACGGTCGTCTTCCTCGCCATTGCCTTGCTGCTTCTCTCGAGCAATGACTACTGGCGCCTGGGCGCGTCGACGCTTCATAGGCTTGAGATCGTTAGTGCCGCACTTTACTTCGTGGGATTGATC
>DASVAI010000004.1:0-10299 GCA_036376445.1 Acidobacteriaceae bacterium | reverse complement strand
GATGACCGGCACGCTTCGGCCGCTCGTTGCCGCACATACCGAAGCCGCGATGCGCTGGCTCAACCCCGCACATGGCGACCCATGGCAGCGCGCCTACCTGAAAGCGGAAAAAGAACGCACCGTCAGTCTCGTGCTCGACTGGCTCGAGATCGAATCCGAGCGCCAGCCATTTCAAGTCGCCCAGGTGGAACAGAAGATCGATCTCATCGTCGGCGGGCTGGCGCTCAAGGTCCGCGCAGACCGCATTGACGAAGTTCCGGGCGGCAAGCTGCTCATCGACTACAAAACCGGCGAAGTCTCCATTGCCGGCTGGGACGGTCCGCGCCCCGATCAGCCGCAGCTTCCCCTGTACGCCGCATTCGGCAATACGCCAGACCTCGTCGGCGCCGTCTTCGCGCAAACCCGCTGGCCGAAGAAGAAGATGATGTTCAAGGGGCGCGTCGAGGATGCGCGCGCCAGCCTCTGCGCCGCGTTGAAAGACAAGGACCCTCTGCTCACTGAGCCGTACACGCCTGAGACCGTCGAGCAATGGCGCGACGCCCTCGAACATCTCTCCGCCAGCTTCGTGCGCGGCGAAGCGCAAGTCGATCCGCACATCTATCCGCAGAGCTGCCAGTATTGTGAGCTGCATGGACTGTGCCGCGTGTCAGAATCCCGCGCCTTTGACGCCGCGCAGGATGCGGCTGACGAAGAGGAATCCGAGTGACTGCCACCGGCACCGAGCCTCTCGTCAGCGATGCCGCGGAACGTGCGCGCGCGCTCGACCCACGCGGGTCGTTTCTGGTGCAGGCGCCCGCCGGCTCTGGAAAGACAGAGTTGCTCGCGCTTCGCTATCTCGCGCTGTTGCCCACCGTGGACGAGCCGGAACAGATCCTCGCCATCACCTTCATGCGCAAAGCCGCGGCAGAAATGCGCGCGCGTGTGCTGCGCGCTCTCAAATCCGCTGACCTGCCGGAAGATCCCACCGGCGATCATCAGCGCGAAGTGCGCAGGCTCGCGAAGGCCGCTCTCGCACACTCGGAAGCGCGCAGCTGGAATCTCATCGAGCAGCCGCAGCGGCTCAATATTCAGACCATCGATTCGCTTGCGCTCTCCATCGCCTATCAAACGCCGCTGCTTTCCCGGCTCGGCGGCAAACTCACCCCTACGGAAGATGCAAAACCGCTCTTTGCTCTCGCGGCCGAGCGCACGATGGCGCACCTCGGCAGCACTTCCTCGCCCGAGCTCACCGACGCATTGGCCAACATTCTCAAGCTTCGCGACGCCAATCTGCAGGATTGCGAAACGCTGATCGCCGGCATGCTGGAGCGGCGCGACCAGTGGCTGCTGCTCGTGCCGGGCATCGTCCAGCGCGACCACCCATGGGAAGATCTCCGGACAACGCTCGAAGAACCCTTCCGCCGCGATCATGCCGCCGTCGTCGACGCACTGCGCGCCGGCTTCGGGCAGATACCCGGCGCCCTCGAAGAGCTTTTCGAACTCGCGCAGATTGCGCATCAGTTCGGCATGGATGAATGCGCTCCGCTCTTGCGGCTACGCGGCCCCTCGGATCTTGTCGACGCGGCACACTGGCAGGCGCTCTCCTGCCTTTTGCTGACCAAGAGCGGCGGCTGGAGAAAAGTGAGTGCCATCGCAGCGAAGAATTCCCAGGAAGCATCCGCCCGCTTCCGCGTCATTCTCGACCACCTCAGCGCGAACGACACTCTCTTTGAACTGCTCAAAGCGGTGCGCAAACTTCCGCCCGGCGCCTACAGCCCGGAAGAGTGGGAGACCGTCCGCAGCATCTTCGTTGTCCTGCGCTACGCCATCGCAGAGCTGCGCGTCGTCTTCGCGGAGCAGCAGGTCATCGACTTCGCCGAGGCGGGCATCGCCGCGCGCGCGGCGCTCGGCAGCCCCAACGTCGTCATGCGGCTGGAAGATCAGATTCAGCATCTGCTCGTCGACGAGTTCCAGGACACCTCTCGTCCGAACTTTGCGCTGCTGCGACTGCTGCTCGACGCGTGGCAGCCCGGCGATGGGCGCACCTGCTTCTTCGTCGGCGACCCCATGCAGTCCATCTATCTTTTCCGCGATGCGGAGTCGCGGCTCTTCGGGCAGGTCCGTGAACACGGCATCGACACCGAGAGCACTCACCTCCCGCTCCACTCTCTTCGCCTCTCCACCAACTTCCGTTCCGTTCCCGCCATCGTCAATCCACTGAACCGAATCTTCGATCCAGTGCTCGAACCCGGAGGCGAAGACGATGTGCAGTTCGCTCCGTCGGTGTCGAGCCAGGCCGGAACAGGCGGTCTCCCCGATACTGTTCACGTACATGCACAGGTCTGGGAGAAAGAGACCGCCACTGCTGAAGAGATCAACGCCGCCCAAGCCGATGCCGTGATCGCCACGATCGAGAAGCATCTGCCGGCTATTGAGCAAGCGCGCCGTAACCGTGGCCGCTATCGTGTCGCGGTTCTCGGCCGCACGCGCTCGCACCTTGCCGGCATCGTTCGCAGACTCTTGGACAAAGAGATTTCGTTTCGCGCCGTCAAGGTTGATCCCCTGCGCGAGCGGCCGGAAGTCCTCGATCTGCTCTCGCTCCTGCGCGCGCTGCTGCACCCGGCAGATCGCATTGCGTGGCTCTCCGTCCTGCGCGCGCCGTGGTGCGGTCTCGAAATCCCGGCACTCCACGCGATCAGCGGCGACCTTCCCGACGATAAGCGCGACCTAGACATTCCCGCGCTCATCCGCATGCATCGTGACCGCCTCGACTCCGACAGTGTGCGCCGCGTCTCACATGTGCTGCGCACCCTCGAAGACGCGCAGGCAGCCTACGCGGCCGGCGCGCTTGCCGGTTCTCCCGCAGGTCTCGCGCTTTGGCTGGAGCGCACATGGGAGGCTCTCGGCGCGCCACAGTTTCTGAATGCAGAGTCGATCGCGAACTGCGAGGCTCTCTTCGCCACGCTCGCGCAGTTGCCGCCAAGCTGCTTCGGAACGCTGGACGAGACTCTCAATCAGCGGCTCAATGAGCTCTACGCGCAGCCCGAGCCCGGCGCGTCGGAAGACTGCGGCGTGCAGCTCATGACAATTCATGGAGCCAAAGGCCTCGAGTTTGAGGTCGTCATCGTGCCGCAGCTTGACAGGCCCGGCAAGACGGATCCATCGCCGCTCTTTCATTGGCTCGTTCGGCGGCGTCCCGGTTGCGCTGATGAGGAGCTGCTGCTCGCGCCCATCGGCTACAAGCACGACGATCAGCCGGGCCTCTTCAATTGGGTAAGAAAGAAATCGAACCGGCGACTCGAGGAAGAAGAGAAGCGACTGCTCTATGTGGCTTGCTCTCGCGCCATCCACGAGCTACATCTGTTTGCCACCGTCACGCGCAAACGCGAAGGGGCACTCGCTCCCGCCAGGCGCAATAGCCTGCTCGGCGCCGGATGGAAGGGCCTCGAGCAGCGCATCCTCGAAGCCACGCGCCCTTCACCGGATAACCTCATCACCATGCCGGGCGGCGCATCCGCGCCGCAGACCTCGAACGGCGTACTCCCGGCAATCGCCGCTGCCGCGTCGGCGTCGGAGCAGCGCCTCCGGCGGCTTCCCTCCTCCTGGTACGAAGTTCCGCCTTCAGAAGCACTCCCGGACCGCCTTTGGGAACCCGGCGAAAGGAGATCACTGGATGAATCCGTCGGCCGCCTCGCGCGTGTCCGCGGTATCGTGCTGCACGCTCTTCTCGAGCAGGCGGCCGGTAAGCCCCGCGATCCCGAACACTGGGGCCGTCTCGCCGATGCCCTGCTGCGTCAGCATGGTCTCTCCCGGCTCGATGCCAACAGCATGCGATCCATCATCCTGCAGGGCCTGAACAACACATTCGATCATCCCGAATGCCGATGGCTGCTCGCCGCCTCCGCCACTCCCTCGTGGACCGAGTCCGAATGGACCACCGTCAGCAATGGACGCATCCTCCGCCAGCGGCCGGATCGCATTTTTTTCGGCGGCGCTTCGCCAGCAGAGCCAGGCGCCGGCTATTTGTGGATCGTCGATTACAAAACCGCTCCAATGCCAGAACACGTTAGCCGCGAAGACTTCCTCGCCGCCGCGCGCGAGCAATACCGCCGCCAACTCGAATCCTACAGCGCGCTCTTCCGCCAGCTCACGTCGCTCGACGAGAACGCAGCGCGCCGCGAGCATCGCCTCGCCATCTACCATCCACTGTTGCCGTGGCTCGATTGGTGGGCCGACTAGACCGTCAGGAAACCGCGTTCTTCGAATTACCTTGATGGTGGCGCACATCCGCGCCACGCACCCAGAAGATCACGTCTTCGGCGATATTCGTCGCGTGGTCGCCCACGCGCTCCAGGTTGCGCGAAATCACCAGCGCATTCAGCGCCTGCGCCGTCACCCCGGACTGCTCTTTGATGAGCGTCGACAGAGCGTAGTAGGCCGTCTCATTCATCTTGTCCACCTGGTCATCCATCACCAGCACGGACTGAGCCATCTCCGCATCGCCTTCAATGAACGCTTGGATCGATTTCCGCACCATGCCGGAAGCCACGGAAGCCATGTGCGGGATGTCCACCGGTATCTCAGCCGGCGGAAAAACAATCAGGTCGCAGACGCGCTCAGCAATATTCACCGCCTGATCGCCCACTCGCTCCAGGTCCGCGTTGATCTTGATCACTGCGAGAATGAAGCGCAGATCGATCGCCATCGGCTGCTCCATCGCCAGCAGGTCCAGCGCCATCTGATCGATCTCCCGCTCCAGCTTGTTGATCGCCAGTTCGCCGTGCATCACCAGGTCGCAAATCGAGGTATCACGCGTGCGATAGGCTTCAATGGCGCGCTGGATCGCCTGCTCGGCCATACCGGCCATCACGAGCAGCTTCTCTTTCAGATCGTCCAGGCTTTGATGAAACCGTATCCGCATCCGTTCTCCCCTGAAGATTTATCCCGATCAGCCGAACCGTCCTGTGATGTAATCTTCCGTCCGCTTGTCGCGTGGATTGGTAAAGATCTTGTGCGTGGAATCGAACTCCACCAGCCTGCCCATCAGAAAGAACCCCGTGTTCTCCGCCACGCGCGCAGCCTGCTGCATATTGTGCGTCACGATCACGATCGTGTACTCGGATTTCAACTCGAAAATCAGGTCTTCAATCTTCGCCGTAGAAACCGGATCGAGCGCCGATGCCGGCTCATCCATCAGCAGCACCTCAGGGTCCACCGCCAGCGCGCGGGCAATGCAAAGCCGCTGCTGCTGCCCGCCGGAAAGGCTCGCCCCGGATTTCTTCTTCAGATCGTCCTTCACCTCGTCCCACAGCGCGGACTGCCGCAGCGAACGCTCCACCACCTCGTCCAGAACCCTGCGGTTGCGAAATCCGTTCAGCTTTAGCCCCGAGGCCACGTTGTCGTAAATCGACATCGTTGGAAACGGGTTCGGCCGCTGGAACACCATGCCCACCCGGCGGCGAATCTCCACCGGCGATGCTTCCTCGTAGATATCCACATCGCCGATCCGCACCTTGCCCGTAACCCGCGCAATCGGGTTCGTTTCATGCATGCGGTTCAGGCAGCGCACAAATGTCGATTTGCCGCAGCCTGAGGGGCCAATCAACGCCGTCGCATGATTGGCTGGGATATTCAGTTGTATGTCCTGAAGCGTGTGGTTGCTGCCGTACCATGCATTCAGGTCGCTGACCTCGATACCGACACCCAATCTAGCTTGCTCCCTTCAACGTGCCGCGGCTGACAACAAAGCGTACCAGCGCCACCGAGGTAATGATGAGCACAATCAGCACCAGCGCGCCCGCCCATGCCAGCCGATGCCACTCGTCATACGGCGATACCGCGTAGACAAAAATCTGTAGCGGCAGCGCCGCGATCGGCTCGTTCAGACTTGTGCTCTGGAATGCGTTGCCGAAAGCCGTGAAGAGCAGCGGCGCCGTTTCACCCGCCACACGGGCAAATGCCAGCATGCAGCCTGTCACAATGCCGGCAGATGCCGTGCGCACCGTGATCGTCAGGGTCGATCGCCACGCCGGTACCCCCAGCCCCAGCGCTGCCTCGCGAATCGCATACGGCACCATGCGCAGCATCTCTTCGGTTGTGCGCGTCACCGTCGGAACCATCATCACGCCCAGCACGACACCGCCGGCAAGCGCGGAAAAGTGCTTCTGCGGCAGCACAATCAGTGCATAGATCGCGATGCCCATCACGATTGACGGCACGCCGTTCAGCACGTCTGCGGTGAACCGCACCAGGTTGCCCATGCGGGTCCCGGTCGCGTACTCCGCCAGGTAAATCCCTGCACCAATGCCCAGCGGAATGCCGATCGCACTCGCCAGCGCCAGGATGACGCCGGAACCGACGATGGCGTTCTCCATGCCACCGCCCTTCTCACCGACGGGCACCGGAATCTTGGTAAAGAAGTCCCAATTCAGCGAGCTCACGCCCTGTTTCAGCAGGTACAGCAGAATGGCAATCAGCGGCGCGACCACGATGATGGTCGCCAGCACGGCCAGCCCGCTCACCAGCCCGCTTTTCATCCTGCGCGCCACAACGTTTGTGTTGGAAGGCCGCAGCGGTGGGCGAATGATGTGCGCTGCCATGGCTAGGCCGCCCTCGCCGGCGCGCCGCGCGTCACCGCCCAGACCAGCAGGCGCGCACAGGCATTCACCACGATCGTGACCAGAAAGAGCGCCAGCCCGATCTCGATCAGCGCGCTCAGATACATATCATCGGTCGCCTCGCTGAACTCATTGGCAAGTACGCTGGCCATCGTATAACCCGGCGCCAGCAGCGACTTCACAATCTCAGGCCGGTTGCCGATCACCATGGTGACCGCCATCGTCTCGCCCAGCGCGCGGCCCAGCCCCAGGATGATGGCGCCGACAATGCCGATCCGCGCATTGCGCAGCACGCCGATGCGGATCATCTCCCATCGGGTCGCGCCCAGCGCCAGCACGCCCTCGCGCTGCACCATCGGTACCGAGGTCATCACCTCGCGTGTTAGAGACGAGATGATCGGCAGAATCATGATCGCCAGCACGACACCTGCCGCGAGCATGCTGTACCCGGCATTCGGTCCGCTGAAGAATCCCGTCCACCCCAGCGTGAACATCAGCTTGGGATTCACGTAGTCACGCAGGAGCGGTATCAGCACGAAGATCGCCCACAGACCATAGACAACGCTGGGTATCGCGGCCAGCAGCTCCGTCAGGAAGGAGAGCGGCGTCCGCAGCCACTTCGGGCACATCTCCGTCAGGAAGATCGCCACCCCCAGCGCGAACGGAACCGAGATCAGCAACGCCAGAAACGAGGACATCAACGTGCCGTAAATAAACGGCCACGCCCCGAAGTTGCTGTTGACCGGGTCCCACGCCGAGCGGAAGAAGAAGCTCAGTCCAAACTTACCCAGCGTAAGCTGCGATCTCGTGACCAGCTCGTACGCGATCAGGACCACGATGCCGAAGATACTCAGCGCGCAGGCGACCACCAGGCCATAGAAAATACCATCCGCCACCGAGGAACTGCCGCGACGGATCAGAAAGCTCCGCACCACGGAAGGCGCAGCGGTGGGTTGAGCGTCAGAGAAAGAGGCATCGTTGTCCGACACGGGTATCTTCGCAGGCTGCGCCAAAGCGGGGTCCTGTAGTTTCTCAGCCACTCCACAAGAGCCTACCCGGCCATAATGAATAGAAGATGAAAGCAGTTAGCGGTTTAGGGCAACGCAGAAGGGCGCTGCCGGAGCAGCGCCCTCAACGGAAATCCGGTCCTTACCGCAACTGGCCGATGGTCGTCTTTACCTTCGCCGCGACGGAAGCCGGCAGCGGCGCATAGTTCAAAGCCGTCGCTTCAGACTCGTGCTCGAGCATCCAGTTCAGGAAGTCCTTGATTACCTTGCTCTTTGTGGCATCTGCTCCGGGATTCGGCACCAGCAGCCAGGTAAAGCTGGAGATCGGATACGCATCCTTCCCGGGTGCGTTCGTCATCGATACCCGGTAATCCGCCGGCATCTGCTTCACGCTCGCCGCCGCTGCAGTCACCGATTCGATGGTGGGCTTCACGAACGCTCCTGCCGGGTTCTTCACCAGCCCCATGTCGATCTTGTTCTGCAGGGCGTAGATCAACTCCACATACCCCAGCGCTCCGGGCGTCTGCCGGACCATCCCCGCAACACCTTCATTCCCCTTTGCGCCAATCCCGCGCGGCCAGCTCGGCGAGGTTCCCGTCCCCGGACCGCCCTTCCAGTCCGCGCTCACCTTCGAAAGAAAATCCGTGAAGATATAGCTCGTACCGCTGCCATCCGACCGGTGTACGACAAAGATCTCGGAATTCGGCAGATTCACGCCCGGATTGTCCTTCGCAAGCCGCGCATCGTTCCAGTTCGTAATCTTGCCCAGATAGATGTCCGCCAGCACGTCCGGAGAGAACTTCAGCCCCCCGCTCACACCCTGCAGGTTATAGACCGGAACCACCGCCCCTAGCACTGTGGGAATGTGCTGGATCTTCACCTTTGAAGCCGCCAGTTGCGCATCGGACATAGGCCCATCGCTCGCCCCGAAATCCACCGTGCCGGCTGTCACCTGCCGGATGCCCGCACCTGACCCAAGCGACTGGTAATTGATCTGCACCCCACCATGACTTGCGCTGTACTCGCTGAACCACTTCGAATAAATAGGATAAGGAAATGTCGCGCCCGCGCCGTTCAGCTTCTGCGCGCTGGCTACGTTCGCCGTGGCGCACACTACAAGCGCCGCGGCCGCTGCTAAGATTCGTTTCACTGGACTTGCTCCCTCGGAAATTCGCCAACCGTTGCGATTCTTTCGGGAGTCTGTGAACGCCGCTTTACGCAATGGTGAAAAACCGAAGAATGGCGAGCTATCCCACAACCTTATCGATCAATACATCGGCTGCGCCGCTCTGCTCTTCCGGCAACACAGCCAAAGGCAGCGAGAACACAAAGGTCGCCCCACGGCCCAGTTCGCTCTCCACCCGGATATCTCCTCCATGCGCATTCACAATGTGCCGCGCAATCGATAATCCGAGCCCCGTTCCGCCCGACTCGCGCGAGCGCGCCTTGTCGACGCGATAGAAGCGCTCAAAAATCCGACGCTGGTGCTCAAAAGGAATCCCTGGGCCGAAGTCTTGCACCGCAAAGTCCACCCGCTGCCCGTTGCGCCGTGCGCTGATACGAACCTTCTCGCCACTCCGGCCGTACTTGGTCGCGTTCTCCACCAGGTTGCCGAACACCTGCTGCAGCGAATCAGGATCGACGATGACCACATCGTCTGCCGCCTCGCCCGTCTCCAGCATCATGCCCGCATCCAGCGCCACCGGCATCAGGGACTTCGCCGCCTCCCTCACCAGCGCGCTGGCGGGCAGCGGACGCAGCCCCAGCTTGAAATCCGCCGACTCCACCTGCGCCAGCGTCAGCAGGTCTTCGGTGAGCCGCGTCATCCGGGTCGCATTCTTCAGGATGATGCCGAGAAACTCCTGCGCCAGTGGATCGATCGACGGCATGTCCATCATCGTTTCAACGTAACCGCAGATCGAGGTAAGGGGCGTCCGCAACTCGTGCGAGACGTTCGCGACAAAATCCCGGCGCGTGGTCTCCGCGCGTTCTATCTCCGTGACATCCGAAAGCACGCAGACCGCGCCGCCGCCGGGCATCGCCGCGGCATGCACCTCAAACACCCGCCCAGGTGCCATGGCCGTCGCTCGCGCCCGGGCCGCGGTACGCTCTCGAACCGCCGTCGTCACGCAGGTCAGCACATCCGGATCGCGGATCGTCTGCACCAGCGCATGCCCCTCGCGGATCGGCTGCTGCGTCAAGCGCGCAATCGACGCATTGGACCAGCTCACCAGTCCGTTCGCCGTCACCGCGATCACGCCTTCCTGCATGCTGTCCAGCAGCGTCGTCAATTCGCGGCGGCTGCTCTCCAGCGAATGAAAGGTCGATTCGAGCCGGCTGGCCGTCACATCCAGCGCGCGCGCCACTGTGGAGAGCTCATCTAGGTCGCCCTCCTCAATGCGCGCAGAAAGATCACCCGCCGCAATCTGCTGCGCGAAGGTCACGATCCGAGACATCCGCTGCGCCACCCGATGCGCCATGAACGCGGCGAGCGCCGTAGCCAGCAGCAGGGACAACAGCGAAGCAAGCAGGATATCCCGCCGCAGCAAGTGCAGCTTGCCTGCAATCTCCGCCAGCGGATAGCTAAGCCGCACAATCAGATCGCCCTGGCGCGACGCGACAAACAGCGTACCGTCCCGCACCTCGCGTGCCGTGCTCGCGGGTCTGCTTTTCAAGGCCGCCACGCCCGGCAGGCT
>DASVAI010000496.1:0-12971 GCA_036376445.1 Acidobacteriaceae bacterium | reverse complement strand
GATGACGACAACCCAACCGGCGATCCGAGCACCACGCGGAAATACCCGAACTGCGAAGGGATGGATTCAGGAAGCCGCCAAGCGGATGCTGATGAACAATCTCGATCCCGAGGTCGCTGAAAAGCCGGAAGAGCTGATCGTCTATGGCGGTCGCGGCAAAGCTGCACGCAATTGGGAATGCTACCACCGAATCGTCGAAACACTCGATCGTCTCGAAGATGACAAAACGCTGCTGATTCAATCTGGAAAGCCTGTCGGCGTCGTTCACACCCATCGGCTCGCGCCTCGTGTCCTCATTGCAAATTCGAACCTGGTGCCCCGCTGGGCGACGTGGGAAGAATTTGACCGTCTGGATGCCGCAGGCCTGATGATGTATGGGCAGATGACGGCAGGCTCGTGGATTTACATCGGAACGCAGGGAATCCTGCAGGGAACATACGAGACATTCAAGGCAGCAGCAAAGCAGCACTTCAACGGCACGCTCGGCGGAACGATCACCGTCACGGCAGGTCTTGGCGGTATGGGCGGCGCGCAGCCGCTCGCCGTGAAGCTTGCGGGCGGCGTCAGCATCTGCATTGAAGTGGATCCTACCCGCATCGAGCGCAGATTGAAGACAAGATATCTCGATCGCGTCACAACATCGCTCGATGAAGCTATCAGTATGGCGCAGCAGGCCAAACATGCCAGGACTGCGCTCTCCATTGGTCTTCAAGGCAATGCCGCGGAGATCCTGCCGAATATGGTGCGATGCAGGTTCTCGCCTGATCTCGTCACCGATCAGACCAGCGCGCACGACCCGATGTGGGGATACTTGCCGCCGGCCTTAGTGGATGAGGACTTGAATGCATTGCGTGCTCATGATCCCGCCGCCTATCTTGCTCGCGTACGAGCCGCCATTGCGGATCACGTGAATGCCATACTCACGATGCAGCGTGACGGAGCCGTCGCCTTCGATTATGGAAACAATCTGCGGACGCAGGCGAAACAGGCAGGCGTCGAGAATGCATTCGATTATCCGGGATTTGTTCCCGCATTTATTCGCGATTCGTTCTGCGAAGGACGCGGCCCATTTCGCTGGGTCGCGCTCTCCGGCGATGCTGCAGATATCGCGAAAACCGACGCTGCCCTGCTGCAACTTTTCCCCGATGATGATCGACTGCAGCAATGGCTCCGCTTCGCATCCAGCGAAGTTGCATATCAAGGATTGCCCGCGCGCATCTGCTGGCTTGGATACCGCGAGAGGGACAAGGCCGGGCTGCTCTTCAACAAGATGGTTCGTGAAGGAGATCTCTCCGCGCCCATCGTGATCGGCAGAGATCATCTCGATGCGGGTTCTGTCGCCAGTCCCTATCGCGAGACCGAGGCGATGCTGGATGGATCGGATGCTGTATCCGACTGGGCTCTGCTGAACTACGCCACAGGAATCGCAAGTGGCGCGGCGTGGATGAGCTTCCATCATGGAGGCGGCGTTGGCATGGGATACAGCCAGCACGCCGGACTGGTCGCGGTGGCCGATGGCAGCGATGAGGCCGAGGAGCGGCTGCGTCTCTGTCTTACTAACGATCCGGCGCTCGGCGTGATACGACATGCCGACGCTGGCTACTCGAAGGCGCAGGAAGTGGCGCGCGCGCGCGGACTGGACATGCCGAGCCTCGCATGAATGCTGACCTCCTCATCACTGGCATCACTCAGCTCGCCACGCCCACCGGTACAGGCGTTAAGTATGGTCCGCAAATGCGCAAGATTTCCGTGACCGACAACGCTGCAATCGCCATAGCCGGCGACCAATTTTCGTGGATAGGAGCGGCGCATGACTGGGCAGGCACTGCAGCGCGCGCCGTTGATCTCGGTGGCCGTGCTGTCATCCCCGGTTTGATTGATCCGCATACCCATGCAATCTGGGCAGGCGATCGTCTTCGTGACTTCGATGCGCGCACATCCGGTGTTACCTATGAAGAAATACTCGCAGCCGGTGGCGGCATCTGGAGCACAATCCGTGCCACGACAGTTGCAGCAGACGACACACTAGTGTTACTGACGGAACGGCGACTCTGGTCATTGATCCGCTCCGGAGCCACCACCATCGAGGTGAAATCAGGGTATGGATTCACGCCGGATCGCGAACTGCGACTGCTTGAACTCATTCGCATCGCCGCCTCCAGAGTACCTGCCCGGATTGTTCCTACCCTACTTATCCACCTTCCACCGACTGACCAAGGCAAGCACGATGCATATATTCATCAGGTCCAGAGTGAACTGATTCCCGAAGTATCGCGCCGGCAACTTGCCACTGCTGTCGACGTCTTCATTGAGAAAGAGGCGTGGAGCGCAAAGCAGGCTGAAGCCTTGCTGGGGAGTGCACTCGAGCACGGGCTGTACATCAAGGTACATGCCGAGCAGTTTCACTCTATCGGAGGCATAGAGATGGCGATCCGGCTCAAAGCGGTGAGCATCGATCATCTGGAAGCCTGTAAACCGCATCAGTACAGCCTCTTTCAAGACAGCCCCACCATTGCGACGATCTTGCCCGGTGTCTCGCTGCACCTCGGCATCCCGAAAGCTCCGGCACGCCAGTTGATCGATGCCGGCGCGGCCGTGGCAGTAGGAACGGATCTCAATCCCGGATCGAGTCCCCTCTTCTCTACCAGTACTGCACTTGGATTGGCGGTGCGCCTGAATGGGCTCGCCACCTCAGAGGCTCTGGTTGCGGGCACCGTAAACGCGTGTCACGCGCTGGGGCTGGAGGATGCTGGTCGCATCGAAGCAGGCGCTCGAGCGGACTTTGTCGTTCTTGATTCACCGGACTGGCGCGATCTGCTGTACACGCTGGGGAACCATCCCGTGCGCGAGGTGTGGTGCAATGGCGTTCGCATTGTGCCGGACGGAAGAAGCTATGCAAATCAGTAAGTCTTTTCGCCCATCACTGCTCTATGACAACGGACGCTTTATTTCCGGCAGGAATATCGCTGTTGATGATTCGGGCCGAATTGCAAAGAATGCAGACCACACTGCGCCCGTTGACCTCACCGGAAAGGCGCTGCTCCCCGGCTTCGTAAACGCTCATTCGCATGCTTTTCAGCGCCTTATTCGCAGCCGCGCCGAGTCGCGCGCCGTTAGCGGAAAGGACTTCTGGTCCTGGCGCAACACCATGTATCAGGCCGCCGCAAACCTTTCTCCACAAGACACCTACGATGTCGCTCGCATGTGCTTCCTCGAAATGGTCCATGCGGGCATTACGACGGTAGGCGAATTTCACTATCTCCACAATGCGCCAGACGGCACGCCATATGAAGACCCCAACTCATTAGCACGGCAGGTTATCGCTGCGGCCCAGTCAATAGGTCTGCGAATTGTGCTTCTCCGCTCAGCTTATATCCGTTCCGGTTTCGAATTGCCGCCCGACCCCGGACAGCGCAGATTTTTCGAATCTCGCGCCAACTTCCTTACGAACTTCGCAGATCTTCGCGACTCCTACCCAGCCCAATCGCCCGTTGTTCAATTTGGAGTAGCCCCCCATAGCATTCGCGCTGTGCCCCTGGAAGACCTCCGCGAGATCGTTTCCTGGGCGCGTACAAATGCATTGCCGGTCCACATGCATGTTGCAGAGCAGACAAGAGAGAACCTGGAATGCAGGCAGGAGTATGGCTTAACGCCGGTAGAACTGCTTGCGCGCGAAGGCCTCCTGCATGAGCGATTCGTCGCCATTCATGCAATCCATCTCAACTCGCACGAAATCTCCGCGCTCGCCGCGAACAAGTCAATCGTATGCTCCTGCCCTACCACAGAACGTAATCTCGGCGACGGCATCGTCCCTGTGGATGCCCTCATGAAGCTTGGCGTCCGGCATGCATTCGGGTCCGACAGCCAGGCACAGATCGATCCGCTGGAAGATATGAGAGAGTTGGACTATCACCTCCGCCTTACCCACCAGCAACGGGCAGTGCTCGATAAGATCGATGGCCAGCCAATCGCAAATCGCCTGCTCCGGTGCGCAACCACTTACGGCGCGGAGGCGCTTGGCGTCAATACCGGATCGATCGAGCCCGGCGAGTATGCAGACATGGTATCTATCGCGCTGGATGATATCTCCATTGCTGGGCATGACCCGGAAACGCTCCTGCCACTTCTCGTCTTTGGAGCAACTCGTACTGCTATCCGCGACGTCATCGTGAACGGTAACTTTATTCTTCGCGACGGGCGGCATCCTCTCGAAGAAGAAATCGTGCGCAAATATCAGGAACTTCACAGTCGCGTGTGGAATATACCTACATTTGCGGGGAACGATCGTTGACCGCTGCAGAGCATCTTTCAAACCTGATACAGATTCCTTCCGTCTCTGCGCTCTCCAACCGACCTGTCATTGCCTATGCCGGTGCTGTCTTCAATGCACAGCGCTGGACAATTCGCGAAGACGTCTATACCGATGATGCCAGAGTTGAGAAAGTCAACCTGATCGCTGCTCCTCCGGGGCAGAATTTCGCCGAGCCCGCCATAACTCTGGCATTTCTCTGCCACACCGATACTGTTACTTATGCAAACAACTGGCAGGACGCTCTCCGTCCCGTTTTGCGCGAAAGAATGTTGCATGGCTGCGGCGCATGTGATGTGAAAGGATTTCTGGCGTGCCTGCTGGCGGCGGTGGAATCAGGACCTTCCAGATGGGCCAATGGATTACGCATTGTTCTCACTGCTGATGAGGAGATCGGTTGTCTCGGATCGAAGCGGTTGATTACCTCTGGGCTCCTGAAACCGCGCCATCTTGTTATAGGTGAGCCCACGTCACTGCACCCCGCCCGTTCAGGAAAGGGGTACTGTCTCGCGCGCGTCACCATTGTTGGCCGAGAAGCCCATAGCTCACTGCCCGATCAGGGTCTCTCTGCAATCTATGCTGCTGCGCATTTTGTATCTGCGGTTGAACAATTCGCCCAGGACTTAACGCGAGAAGAACACGTCTTCTTCAACCCTGCGTACACCACGATGAACATCGGCACAATCCACGGTGGATCAGCGAAAAATATTGTTCCCGGCCGGACAGAGTTGCTGGTGGAATGGCGACCTATTCCAGGTCAGCCGGCAGACCGCATCCCGGATGCATTGCAAAGAATGCTTGCGGAGCTGGAGAAGAAGTATAAAACCTTGCATACGTTTCTCGACATTCTCAGGCAGGATGCAGGTTTTGAAACGTCCGCCGAAGCGGCTTTAGTTCAGTATTTCGCAAGCGCCACAGACGAACTGGCGATATCGATTCCCTTTGGCTCGGAAGCCAACATGTGGTCGTCAATCGCCGATGAGATCGTAGTTTTTGGTCCTGGAGATATGAGTACGGCGCATAGCGACCGTGAGTGCGTTTCCTTGCATGAACTGGAAATTGCCGTTCAAGTACTGAGCAGTCTCATGCAAATGTCTTTTGACTAGCAATCCAATTAATTGCGCATTTTCTTTGCAAGTATTTTCAAAAGCTTAGCCCACTACCTGCACATATAGAGGTGCACACCTCGTTGAAGGAGTGGGCACGCTTGGGCGAATATAAGGCGAATATGAGCACCGCAAATTTAGCTTCCGTAATTCGCCAGGAAATTGAATC
Source organism: Acidobacteriaceae bacterium (assembly GCA_036376445.1). Lineage (GTDB taxonomy): Bacteria > Acidobacteriota > Terriglobia > Terriglobales > Acidobacteriaceae > KBS-83. The sequence goes on along the minus strand of DASVAI010000496.1, from coordinate 7,387 downwards.
GAAGCTCTCGCCAAGGGTAGCCTCCGCTCTCACTCCACAGCCCAGGATCATCCGACCAGTCGCAGCGATTGGTATCGAGCAATTGGATGCAGCGCTTCATGGTGGACTTCCAGTCGGAGCCATCAGTGAGTTCGTTGGGCCAGAATGCTCTGGACGAACAGCCGTGGCGCTCTCGTTTCTGGCGCAGAGCACGCAATTAGGAAAGGTCTGTGCATGGATCGATGCCTCGAACGCACTGGATCCCCTCTCGGCCGCAGCAATCGGTATCAATCTTGAGCGGCTGCTATGGGTACGCTGCGGAGCAAAGGACACACTACCAGCGAAACAATACAGTTTCACATTACCGAACAAATGCTTCGCTGCACCTCCAATAAAACGAGGGCTGCATGGCGGAGGGTTCGGTGCGCATCCGCGCAATGAAGAGAAAGGACTATCCGACGCTATCGGCGATCTGCTGGCATCAGAACCGAAGGCACCGCGACAAACAAAACAGCAATATAGTGTTCAGCCGGACCAGCATATTTGCGAACGGGACCTTCCCGACAGCCAGTATCAACAGCCTCAATCTTCCCGTACTGCCAAACCATGGTCGCGAATAGAGCAGGCCCTGCGTGTGACAGACCTGCTGTTGCAGGGCGGGGGCTTTAGCGTGATCGTCCTCGATATGGGCAGCCTTGCGCCGGAGGTCGTGTCGCGTATTCCATTAGCAACCTGGTTCCGTTATCGCACTGCGGCGGAAAGAACACAATCGAGCATCATCCTCCTGACGCAGTATGGCTGTGCTAAAAGCAGCGTGGAACTGCTCCTGCAATTTCATACCGCAGAGCCCCTCAGCGATGAAGCTACGGTCTTCACTGGGATTCGTCCATCCACAGAACGTATGCGCAGGAGATTCGCGCAAGCAGATAACGTCGTTCTTCCTTCGCGCAAGCCCCCACAAAGCACAACTACCGCTACTTGGCACAGTCGATCCATATGGGCGGTATGCCGATGAGCATCCCTACACATTTGTTTGCATGTATCTACCTAGGAGATTTTCCTGTTCAGGCTCTTCTGCGAATGCATTCTGAGTTAAATAACCATTCCTGCGTCGTTCTGGATGGTGAACCGCCGTTTCAACAGGTCTGCTCACTGAACTCAAAGGCGCAAAGCATAGGGGTGGAAGATGGTATGACGCGCGTTGAGGTTGACACCTTTTCAGGCGTAACTATTCTCCTCCGTGATCTACAAGCAGAACAGGCGGCACGGGATCTTTTGCTTGAGTGTGCATGGACATTTTCTCCGCACGTCGAATATATAAATATCAATACAAACCATCTGCTCTGTATTGATATATCCGGAACTGAACAACTATTCGGTTCTCCTGAGACATTCGCGCGCAAAGTGCTCGGTCGCGTGAATGCTCTTGGATTTACTGCCAGCATTGCGATCAGCCATAACTTCCATGCAGCAGCTTGTTTGGCAAAGGGGTTATTGTCGCACAATGATTTTCGGGTGATCGCTCCTGGGCACGAGGCAGAATCGCTCGCATCTTTACCGCTGTCAGTTCTCGATGTAACGGATGAGCAGGCGAAGACATTGTCGCTTTGGGGCATTCACACCCTTGGTATGCTCGCGAATTTGCCTGAGGCGGAGTTGATCGCCCGCATGGAAGGGGGCCAGCGGCTTTGCCAAATGGCACGAGGAACACTACCGCATCTCTTTCAGCCGATCGAGAGGCCTTTCATTCTGGAGGACCGGCTTGATCTCGACACCCCTGTCGACTTGCTCGATTCCCTGCTCTTTGTCATGGGCTCTATGCTCGATCATTTGCTTGAGCGCGCGAAGGAACACATGCTCGCATTGGCTTCAATCAGCATCACGTTATCGCTTCAGCGAGGAGCTGCGCATAGCCGCACGGTCCGGCCTGCAGCGCCCACAACAGACAAGCAGGTGTGGCTTAAACTCCTGCATCTTGATCTGGAGGCACACCCACCCCGTGCTGCCATCACTGCGGTTGCGCTCAAGGGTGAACCAGGTATCTCCAACAAAATTCAGCTTGGCATATTTTCACCGCAGCTCCCCGAAACGACACGTCTGGATGTTACGCTCGCCCGAATACGGGCCATTGTGGGCGAAGATAATGTTGGCCGCGTAGTACTCACGGACACTCACGCGGCCGACTCATTTCGAATAGAGCCCTTCACTGTCTCTCCAGGGACACCTGTGTCATCTATTCTTCCACAGCATCGGATGGCCATGCGTCAACTGCGGCCACCCGAAACGGTTTCGATCACACTGCATAATTCGCGGCTTATATCCTTTTGCTTCCGCGAATGTCGTTACCTGGTAACTCATGCATATGGGCCATGGCTGGTTGATGGTGACTGGTGGAATAGGACGATCTGGAGATCTGAGCAGTGGGACATTGTAGCGCGGGAGGAGAATGGTTCTCCGCTCTGCGGCTGCATGATGCGTGACCTCTTGCACGACAGTTGGCAGATGGTCTCTCTCTATGACTGATCGGTATGTTGAATTACACGCTGCCAGCGCTTTTAGCTTTCTTGAAGGAGCTTCGCAACCTGAAGGATTGATCGAGCGTGCTGTCGAACTTGAAATGTCGGCTATCGCGTTGCTTGATCGAAACGGCGTGTACGGCGCTGCACGGTTTCATACCAGCGCCGCATTAAATAAGATACGTTCACACGTCGGTGCGGAAATTGCTGTCGCAGGCCTGGGTACTCGGCTCACTCCGCCTATATGGCTGCCACATCAGCACACTGCTGAGCCGGGACGGCTTCCGTTACTCTGTGAATCCCGCGAGGGCTATAAAAACCTGTGTCAGCTCATCACGCGATTTAAGTTGCGCGAGAGCACTAAGGAAGAAGGCGCGGCTACCCTCGATGATCTTCGACAATACGCTGCAGGCCTGGTTTGTCTCACAGGAGGCGATGAAGGCCCGCTCGCATCTGCTTTGATGCACGGCGGCGAAGAGGAAGGCCGCAATGTAGTTCAGCAATTGGTTCATATCTTCGGCTCCCGAAATGTTTACATAGAGTTGCAGCGCCACAATGAGCGCGAGGAGGAGTGGCGCAATCAGGCTGCTATCCGCATTGCTAACTCATTGAAGCTGCCACTGCTGGCAACCAATGGTGTACGATATGCAACCGCCTACGACCGCGAAATACTCGATCTCTTCACGGCTATTCGTCACCATGTAGATCTCGATCGAGCCGGGCGTCGGCTCGCAATCAATTGCCAGCGATATCTCCGGTCTGCGCGCGAAATGTCTGACTTATTTTGCGATGTCGTCAGTGCAATTGGAAACTCGGTCGAACTCTCATCACGACTGCGCTTTGAACTGACTGACTTGGGCTATCAGTTTCCTCGCTACCCCGTGTCGGAGAGTGAGACAATGGACAGCTTTTTGCAAAAGCGCGTTGAAGAAGGCCTGGTTCGTCGCTACAACCCTAAGCGAGATCCTGATCTCTTCAAGCGTGCGCAGAAGCAGATCGAGCACGAACTGGCGCTTATTGCAAAACTCGGGTTTGCAGGCTACTTCCTGATCGTCTGGGACATTGTGCAGTACTGCAAGAAACACGACATCCTTATCCAGGGTCGAGGCAGCGCTGCAAATTCCGCTGTTTGCTATGCGCTGGAAATCACAGCCATCGATCCGGTAGGGATGGACCTCCTCTTTGAGCGCTTTTTGAGCGAGAGCCGCGGCGAGTGGCCGGATATTGATCTTGATTTGCCCTCGGAAGAACAGCGTGAGCAGACAATTCAATACGTCTATCAGCGCTACGGCGAGTTAGGTGCGGCTATGACAGCGAATGTTATTACCTATCGTGGCAAGTCGGCCGCACGTGAAGTAGGAAAGGCCCTCGGCTTTGATCCCGATTCGTTGCAGCGCCTCTCAAGCCTTGTAAGCCAGTTTGAATGGCGTGGTCCTAAAGACACGATGGCGCATTCCTTTCAGAATGCTGGTTTCGACATTCAACACCCACGCATCGCAAAATATCTCGAGCTATGCATGAGGATTCAGGACCTGCCGCGGCACCTGGGGCAGCATTCCGGCGGTATGGTGATCTGCCAGGACCAGTTGAATCGTGTTGTTCCGCTTGAGCGTGCCTCCATGCCGGGTAGGACGGTCGTGCAGTGGGATAAAGAAGACTGCGCCGACCTTGGAATCATTAAGGTTGACTTGCTCGGACTCGGCATGATGGCTGTTATTAAAGATTGTCTGGAACTGATTCCAAAACACCACGGTGATGAAGTGGATCTGGCGCAGCTGCCAGAAGATGAGGAGGTGTATCGCACACTACAGCGTGCCGATACAGTTGGCATGTTTCAGGTTGAGAGCCGAGCGCAAATGGCGTCTCTTCCACGAAACTATCCCCGCCGCTTTTACGACCTGGTTGTGCAGGTGGCCATCATCCGTCCGGGTCCTATTGTAGGAAAGATGATGCACCCCTACATGCGCCGTCGCCAGGGTAAGGAGGCGGTTTCTTATCCGCACCCATCACTCGAGCCCGTTCTGCAGCGGACACTGGGTGTTCCGCTGTTTCAGGAACAGCTTCTTCGCATGGCAATGACGGTAGCCAACTTTACCGGCGCTGAAGCGGAGGAGCTGCGCCGCGCCGTAGGCATGCGTCGCTCCTGGGAACGCATGAAGAATCTGGAAGGCAAACTGCGATCCGGCATGACGAACAACGGTATCGATACCACAACACAGGAAAATATAATTCAGAACATCAGCTCGTTTGCGCTCTACGGGTTTCCAGAATCACACGCAGCCAGTTTTGCCCTGATTGCCTATGCCTCTGCCTATTTCAAAGTCAAATATCTGGCGGCATTCACGTGCGCAATACTGAACAATCAGCCCATGGGATTCTATATGCCTGCGGTCCTGGTAAAGGATGCTCAGAGGCATGGGCTGCGAGTAAAGCCTATTGATGTACAGTTTTCTGAATTGCGCTGCACAATCGAGCATGAGACAGAAGGAAATCTATCTGTGCGCCTGGGACTCTGTTATGCAAAGGGCCTGCGACAGCACTCGGCAGAGGCCATTGCTCAATCGCGAAGTAAGGACGGCGCATTCGACTCCATAGAGGACCTCGTCTCTCGCGCGCCATTACTTAATCAAAAGGAGTTGACGCTACTTGCGCGTATCGGTGCAGTGAATCATCTGAATGGCGTCGGGCATCGCAGGGATGCTCTGTGGCAGGTTGAGCGTGCAGGCAGGCCGGAAGTTCCGCTGCTTCGCCAGAAAAGCAATTTGCTGCGCGAGGATTCCAAAGCAATGCCTCTGCAAAAAATGCATACCGAGGAGCGTCTAGTCGCCGACTTCGCGGGCACTGGACTGACGATTGACCATCATCCGATGTTCTACCAGCGGAGCGAACTGCATAGGCACCACGTACTTTCTGCTAAGGACCTGCGGAAGCGCAAGAACGGTGAATTTGTGCGAACTGCAGGCTGTATCATTGCCCGCCAAAGACCAGGTACAGCGAAAGGATTCATCTTCCTTTCCATGGAAGACGAAACCGGTATAGCGAACGTAATCGTCACTCCCGATCTCTACGAACGCGATCGCCTTATCGTCACCCGAAGTAAATTCATCCTTGCGGAAGGCGCTCTACAGAACCAGGATGGCGTAATTCATATTATGGCCTCCCGCCTCCAATCACTTTCGGACCAGGCGCTGGACGTACAGTCCCATGATTTTCACTAAACGATTGATGCGACCCTGCCGATTCATCCATGCATTACTTCATGCTCTTGCCATCGGCCGTTCGCAGTCAGAATGATACTCTGCCGGCGACCTGAGGTTCGTAATCAAGGAGCCGGAAAGAGAGCGACGCCTGTTCAGGTGTGACGCTACTCAGGCGTTTGCGTCACCGATGGGCGAGCCGGTGCGCTCGCGCCAATGGCCACGGGTGAAGTCCGGAAATTTCGCCGGCGCGCTTCCCGACTGCAGCGAACTGAGACTCAGCGGACCAGGCGCCGACCATGACGCCGCGTCGTACACGTCCATATCCGGCGTCAGGCCCTTGCGCATGCATTCGAGAAGCCGGAAGAGCATGATGAAATCCATCCCGCCATGGCCCCCCGCCTTCCGCGCGACATCTCCTTCCTGTTTCCACAAAGGATGCTCATACTCCTTATACGCATCCAGACTCGCCCATGTTTCTTCGCCGTTCTGGCCGTCCAGGTAAATACGCGGAGGATAGTCGGTGAAGATGCCTTTCGTTCCGGCGATGGTATTAAGTCGATCGTATGGCCGCGGATTCGATACATCATGCTTCAGCGTGATCGTCAGTCCGCGGGCGGTCTTGATCAGCGAGGTGTTCATGTCGCCGGTGATGTATCGTTCCCCCCAGCGCGGATCTCCTTTTTCCAGGTGAGCACTGCGATAGAGATCGAGACCCCGCTGCGGCGTGCTCATGGAGACGAGATAGTCGAATCGGTCACCCCGGTTGATACTCATGTAATTAGCCACCGGTCCTAGACCATGTGTGGGGTAAAGGTTTCCATTTCTCTGCGTGTGCACGGTTCGACGCCAAAGTCCTTCGCCTTTGTTTGAAAACAGTTCTTCCCGCAAATCATGTAAATAGGCCCCTTCTCCATATAGAAGATCGCCAAGCCTTCCCGCGCGGACCATACGCAGGATGAGGGTCTCGTTATAGCCGTAGCAGCAGTTTTCGAGCATGATGCAATGCCGCCGGGTGGCTTCAGACGTATTGACGAGACGCCAGCAGTCGTCAATCGTGGTGGCGGCAGGCACCTCGACAGCGACGTGCTTGCCTTTCTGCATCCCGGCAACCGCCATCGGAACATGCCACAACCATGGCGTCGCGATGATCACCAGATCCAGGTCGTCTCTCGCGACCAGCCGCTCGTATGCGTGATCACCCTCTGTATAAAGTTCAGGCGCATGTAGGCCCGCTTTTTCTACCAACTGTTGCGCATGCTTTGTCTTTTCCGGTATCACATCGCAAATCGCACGCACCTGGGCATTCGCTGCCAGCAGATCTTCCAGCAGGCTCGTGCCCCTGCCGCCAACGCCAATGATTCCGAGCCGCGGCTCCTTTGCCTGAAAGGGAACATCCATCATGCTCTTGGCATGGATGTGTCCTTCCGGCGAGAGTGCGATTCCTTGCGTCGGCGATAGGCCAATGGCAATGGCGGATGCCATACCTGCCTGGAGAAAACTGCGGCGTGAAACGGCTCCCTCAACCGCAGTTTCGCTCTCCGCCGCTGGCGATTTTGGCGATGTGGGGAAACGGTCCTCCATGTTTTCTCCTAATAGTAAAACTTCAATCCCAACTGCATCTGCCGCGGTGGACGTGCAGCGGTCACATACCCGAAGCTGGACGTGCCCAGCACGGTGGAATTGTTCGCGTTC
>DASVAI010000495.1:0-4395 GCA_036376445.1 Acidobacteriaceae bacterium | reverse complement strand
CATGACGAGCGGCGGATGGTACGCGGCCGCATGGAGCCGGGGACGCGCCTGCTGCGTCCATCCGTACCAGGCGATGCGGCAGCCAATAAAAAAGAGAATGCAGGAGACGACAATTCCTCGCGGACGCAGCCAAGGGATTGCGGCTTTCGCGGGAAAGAACAACTCGATGATCTGCGCCGGGACCAGCACGATCCATACGCTTTCAAAACCGAGCATGAAGAGGAGATAGACAAGATTGATTCCCCATATGCGGCCGTAGCCGGCGTGGGAGCCGGGGAACGGCAATGGGGCCAGCGATGTCTGCTGGATAATGAACTCTTCCGCGACCGAGAGGGCCAGCCCAAGAAGCAAGAGACTGACACCACCACCACGCCAACGGCGAACGAGGTCGCGACAGAAGAGTGCGCCGATGCCCCAGACCATGACCTCCGGGATGAAGACGAAGAGGATGCTGGTGCGGGTCGAGCCGCTTAGCACTTCTGCGATGAACGGCGCGAGGAGAACCAGAGTCCAGATGGGCGCGGCGAAGCGCGCACGGACCACACTTGCTGATGTTGTGTTCATTGTTTTCCACCCTTTCTGGCGGCTGCATCCTGCTCCGCCTGTATCTGCCGCAAGATCGCTTTCAGGCTCCACGCGAGTTTTCCCTTCTGAATTTCTTCTTCGAGTCCTCGCACCCAGACAAACTCGGCCTTGAGCATTGCGATCAGGTATTCGCTTTCGATCAGGTTGATTCGCTGCACGTGCAGCGAGGCGGCTGTGAGCCCTGCAGTACGTTGAGTTATTTCCGCCTCCAGCTTCCGTGCACGTTCCTCCAGGCGGCGGAGCGCTTCCTTCGGCTCGAGGTGGACCAGGAAGCTCATGGCCGCCATGAACTCGGAGGATTCGCGGTGCGGCGTAGCGACGATGTTGCGTAGAGCGTTGAGGAAGGCGTCGACGCCGGCCGGAGTGATGCGATAGACCGTGCGCTCGGGTCGCTTGCCTTCACGGCTGGTCGTCTCCACATGAATCAGCGCGTCGCGCATCAGGCGGCCGATGGCGTGATACATCGATCCACGCTTGAGGACGAGGATGTCGTCCTTGTGCCGGAGACGCAGGAGGCGCTGCATCTGGTAGGGGTGCATGGGGGCTTCCCTGAGGAGGGAGAGAACGGCGATTTCCCAGATGCCTAGCTCACTGGCTGTCATATAGCTCATATGAGCTATATCAAATGAGCCATAGCAGTGGCAAACAGAATTTCAGCTCGCCATGGGCGAAGACACTGTGCCGCGGAAGTGAATCTACGGCGGGAAAGAGGCCTGGAGCTAGAAGCTGATCTTCAGAATCTGGCCATTGTTGCCGACGAACCATCCGGCTTTCGGGTCCGCGAAGGCAACTGCCCAGTAGCCGCTTACCTGGGGCAGTGCAAACCAGGTTTGTCCTTCATCGGGAGTCCACGCGGCTGCACCGGAACTAAAGTCAGGCTGAGTTTCGGTGGTGATCACAACGGTGCGATCGAATTTATGGCCGGGATTGTCTTGATGACTCCATGGATCATGATCTCCGCGTCCACCGGCGTAGGCGAGACAGAAGATCGCTCCGGGGATAGGCGGCTTTTTTGTGAGCGTCCATGTCTGACCACCGTTATCCGAAGTTGCGGCCTGGGCAGAGGCATTCGAGGTCAGATCGCCACCTCCGACGATGCCATGCCAGGGATCGCGGAACGCCACTGACAAGCCGCCGGCACTTGGGTTGCTCACGAGCGGAGTGTCATAGGCATCCCAGGTGTCGCCACCATCGCGCGTCGCGAGGATCCGTGCGACGCTTGAGCCGCCGGTGGCGATCCAGGCGTTTTGCCATCCTTGTGTCGTGATGCAGGTTCCGCTGGAGGCGAAAGAAGCTTCCCCGGGCAAAGCCGGCGGCATATTTCTGGCGATCGAATGCCAGCTCCTGCCATTTTCGGTGCGAATGTCGGGAAAGACTCCGCTGATCGAATCGCTGTGCGCGATGCCACGGTTCGGTGTCCAGAAGGCGAAGCAGTCATAGAAGGCGTTCGCCGTCGCGTTTTTGAACTGAATGGTCCAGTGCGCGCCGCCGTCCTGCGTTTTGTAAATGCGAAAGTCTCCGGTGTTGTCCCCGATGGACAACAGATACGCGACGCGTTCGTTGACGCCCTGCACATCGCGAAATTGCAGGCCTTCTGCTCCCGGTACAACGCCGGATCTCCAATGCGAGCCTCCATCGGTGGTAACGACGTACGTCCCTCCGGCTCCCGCTGCCCAGACCACTCTGGAGTTCACCGGACTGACCGCAATCAGCAGTTGCGTGGTGCCGCTATGCTGCGGAATGAGGGCGGGGCGGTGATGTTTCGATCCGTCATCTGCATACGCGACAGTGGCGATCAGGACGATGAGCAGCAGTGAACGCTTGAGCATAGAGTTCCTCTCTGGACCGCGATTTAGGCGTGGTGAAGAATGGTAATCCCGCAGAGCCGTACTCGTCACAGAAGGAGATCCGCTGCGGGCGCGGCATGCACTGCTCATTCCATGCCGCACCGCAAGGTACAACAGGAGACGCGAGTTCCGGAGGCCCGGAAGAGATCAATACACGACCCGGGCAGCCGGCTCCTCATCGGACCATTCGCCGACCGGGACCATAAAAATCGTCACCCGTTCTTCAGGGTCATCCGCTGCGATGACGGGCGAGCCAGGCAGATTGGCTCCCCAGGTTTTTGCCGCGTCGCCCGCAACAAAGACCATGAGGTGCGGCTGCCAGCTCTTACCACGATCGTTTAGATACTGCTGCTTCGACATCATGTAGCACATCGCACCGGGTTCCAGCGCCGGCAACTCTTTACTGTCCAGCGCCGATGCGGTCGCCGCGAGCATCTCGGTCTTCGACTTCCCTGCCAGGATGAGTCTGGTCTTCATCAGAAAGATGGGAGCAAACGTCTTTGCAGCGGCTGAGTTGAAGCAGATCGGAGAACGGATTTTGGGATTCCAGAAGTCCGGATCATCGGTAGGAGAGCCCCATGAGCGCTCTACGAGACAGAGAAAGCCATTGCTCCCCTTCGCGGCGGTCGTGTAGCCATTCCGCCCCAACACCATCACATCTGCTGCTTCTGAAACCGATTTTGGAGCAGCAGTGCGAGCGAGCGCGATCTCAGCGTTGCTGTCCGGCATCAAGTACTGATCGAGAGGCGCCATCGCAGGATAGGGAGACGTCTCGGCATGGGCTCCCGGCGGCCGAGTCCACCTGGATGAAACAAACACCGCGAGGATTGCTAAAGCGAAAATCGTAATGGCCTTCATTCCATTTGCCCTCCATGCGCAATTGGTACTCAGCCTGGAGCCCAAACTACGAAAGCGCGAGCAAACTACTCCGGAGCCGGTCAGGATCACTGTCCTTGAGCTGGGACTCGACATCGCGATGCGTCTCTTCCCAGATGGGCACCGCTGCTGCCAACAAAGTTTTCCCCTGCGATGTCAGAATGAGGCGCCTGCTGCGGCGATCGAGACGATCCGGCGTGACTTTGACGAGGCCGCGACGCTCCAGCGGCTTGAGTGCAGCGGTCAGCGTGGTGCGATCCATCGCAAGGAGATTGGCCACTGCGGTGATCGCCGGAGGCTCAGGCCGGTTCAGCGACATCATGAGCGAGAATTGGCCGTTAGTCAGCTCGAGCGGCCGCAGGGCCTCATCGAAGCGGCGGGCCAAGGCGCGCGCCGCCCGCTGCACGTGAAGACATAAGCAGCAGTCACGAACATGCAGTGTGATTTCAAACGGAACCGTTGCTTCACTTGACATCTCCTCTAATATGTTGATATCAACCTAAAATGTCAAATGATTTGTTACACCGATCCAACAGGAGCCAAAGCTGAAATTCCTTCAGGAGCGGGCCAATTGAAATAAAAATAGAGTGGCTGTCGATTCTTCGGTCTCCCGAGCGACTATCAGTTAACAGGCACTGCCGAATTTGGAGTCCTGGAAAGGTTCAAGGAACGATATGTCATTCCTTCGTGAACTGAAATATGCTGTGCGGTCCCTGTGGCGCGTTCGCGCGCTGTGGGCTACTGTAGCCTTCACTCTGGCGCTTGGCATTGGCGCGAACGCCGCGATCTTCAGCGTGATCCGTGCCGTGCTGCTGCGTCCGCTCGCCAACCGCGACGAAGATCGCCTGCTCTATGTCCAGCAGGACGCCCCGGGTATCGGCAACATGGACGCGAAGTTCTCCGTTCCGGAGATCGATGACCTCAGCAAGAATTTGAAGACCATCACGCAGGTTGGCACCTTTTCCACCATGAGCTTCACCATCGTGGGACTGGGCACGCCACGGGAAGTTCCCGGTGGCGTGGTGGACGGCCATTACTTCGACGTGATCGGACTGCGCCCGGTGCTGGGACGGCTGCTGACAACCTC
>DASVAI010000489.1:0-4189 GCA_036376445.1 Acidobacteriaceae bacterium | reverse complement strand
GAAACATGGTTGGCGCGTTCATCAGCGTTTCGACCTCGCCGGTGTTGGGGTCTGTCGTGCCCTCGGTCAGCGTCGACAGCACCGACTGGCTGATCGCGAGATTGCCGGCGCTGGCGACCGCCATGATGCGCTCGCCGGGCTTGCAGAAAATGTGGAGCTTGCGGAAGGTCGAGACGTTGTCGAGGCCCGCATTGGTGCGGGTGTCGGCGATCATCACGAGGCCGTCCCGAACCAGGATTCCGCAACAATAGGTCATTTCAACGATCCCCAAACGCAACCGCACATTCGCAGAAATTACTAGCCAATTTCATGGGCGTGGTCCAACCCCAATTCCCGCATGATGCGACGGTCTTGCGGCGTAAAAGATACGCCTATCACTCCCGGCTCGGAGGCCCGCCGACGATGAATGCGTCGTCAACCGGCACGCCAAGGGCGGTCACCAGCCGGTTGGTTTCGGCTGCCATGCCGACGATGGCAAGCATCTCGCGGTATTCGCTTTCCGTCATGCCCTTCGCGCGGGCGCTCGCGGTGTGCGAATGGATGCAGTAACTGCATCCGTGCGCAACCGACACCGCGACGTAGATCATTTCCTTGATCTTCGGATCGAGCGCCCCCGGCGCCATCACTTCCTTGATGCTCTCCCAGGTTCGGCGCAGGGTTTTTGGATCATGAGCCAGCGCCCGCCAGAAGTTGTTGACGAAGTCCGATTGCCGCGTCTTCCTGATGTCCGCGAACACGGCGCTCGCTTCGGGCGAGAGTTCTTCGTCGGAGAGCAGATTTACCGTCGTCATGGCGTTACCCCGGATTGTTGCAAGGTCCGGATTATAGCGGTCTCGTAGGCAAAGCGCAGCGTGTACACCACGGAGGCTCGCGCTCGAAGATGGTGCGCACGTCGCGAAGACGCGCCTTTGCCCACGCGCCGCGCCGGATAAGTAGCCCGTCATTGCGAGGAGCCAACGGGTCGCGCGAACGCGCGCCCGATGACAGGCTCCGCGACGAAGCAATCCATAGCAACGCAAGCGGAGGAATGGATTGCTTCGCTTCGCTCGCAATGACGATGTCGAGAGAGCGGACCTACGACTGGCCCTGCCACTGCGATTGACCCGGCCGCCCGGCCTGATCGACCTTGACCGACACCGTCAGCGTCTCGTGGCCGCCGCCATAGCGGGTGCCGCGGACGGGGGCGGCGCCGAGATAGTCGAGGCCGATGGCGACGCGGGCGTGGGCTTCGGTGATGCAGATGCAATTCGCAGGATCAAATCCGACCCAGCCGAGGTCGGGCACATAGGCTTCGGCCCAGGCGTGGGCCGCCTGCTGGTTGACCATGCCGTCGGAGCGCAGGAAATGGCCTGAGACGAAGCGCGCCGGCACGCCGCCGGAGCGGGCGCAGGCGATGAAGATGTGCGCGTAGTCCTGGCAGACGCCGCGCTTGAGGCCAAATGCTTCGATGGCCGAGGTGCCGCTGTTGGTCGGATCCACGTCGAAGGTCATGTGCTCGCTGATCTGCGTCATCAGCGTGTGCAGGAAACCGAGCGCGTCCTCCTCGGATTCGGCGCGCAGCTCGCGGGCAAAATTCTCCATGGCCGGATTGACCGCGGTCAGCGCGGTCGAACGCAGGAACAGGCTCGGCGGGAAGCGCTCATCGGTGCCTCGCAGCACCCCTCCGGTGTCGTGGGTCTCGATCAGTCCGCCCACGGTGATGGTGAGATTTTCGATCGCGCCATGCGTCATCACGTGAGTGACGTTGCCGAAAGCGTCCTCGTGCATGTCGAGGCGCGAGTCCGTCGAAATGTCGATCTGCCATTCGGCGACATATTGGCCGTCATGGCTGCCGGGCGTCAGCCGCAGGATCTGGATGACGCCGGTCGCAGCCGGCTCATAGCGGTAAGTCGTGGTGTGCTGGATTCGCAGGCGCATGGCGGTCGATGCAGCTGAGGTTGAGCGGGAGTTTTTGAGATCGTCATGGCCGGGCTTGACCCACGGCTGTCCGGTTCATTGGAAGTATAGCTCGAATTTCAACTGATTTGGGTTGATCGGGATCGGCTGTGGCGGTTCGAGCAACTTGTCGATGGAGCGTCTGTGCATGATGTTGGAGCGGACGAGACGGGCAAATTCCAGCGGGCTGTGCACCAGCTTTTGGGCGAGTTGAGTCAAGCGCAAAATGAGGAAAGCAATCATAGCGACCGCGATCTGAATGCGGACGGCGTTTTCAGAGACGCCGATGAAATGCTTGATGCGAAGCGTTTGCTTGACCCAGCGAAAAAACAGCTCGATCTGCCAGCGCTGTTTGTAAAGGTCTGCGATCTCCTCGGCTGGGGCGTCGAGATCATTGGTGACAATGCGTAACAGCTTTCCGCTATCGATGATCACGTTGATCTCCCGGACTGGAACTTGCAGCGGATTCTTGCGGCTGTTGGCGAGCCGGGCCGGCAGATGGCCGATGCGATCGGAGACAATATTGCTGTTCTTGGGGACGCGATTCTCCCTTACGGCGGTGAACGGCGTATTCTTCTTCAACCGCGTCACGAACCGGCAGCCGGCGTCGTCGAGCACTGCCCACCAGCCATAGTCGTAGTAACCGAGGTCGTAGACGTAGGTTACGCCCGGCTCGATCGGCATGACCTTGGCGGCCGTTATGTCGTTGACGTTGGCCGGGGTCACCGCAAAGTAAACCGGCCGATCGGCATTCGGGTCGTAGACAATGTGCGCCTTGGCCCCAAACACATCGGTCGAAAATGTCGCCCAGTCTCCGCTCAGGCTGGAGAGCCGAATGCCGGTGGAATCGATCAGCCGAACCGCGTCCGCTGTCGCCCGCCGCAGCCCGCGATGCGCCTGCGGCAGCATTTGTGCGAACAGTTCGCTGAACACCTGCCAAGGCCGCTTCGAATTGGCATCCGACATCGTCGATCGCTTCACCGGCGTCGCCCCCACGTGATAAAGGCGCGTCTCGTGGCTCGCCATCCCGATCACGATCTCCCGTAGGCTCGTTGAGCCGCTGAGTTGGCCGTACAGCAGAGCGATCAATTGCCGCTTTGTCGTCAACTTGCGCACCAACTCGTCGGCCCCATGCTTTTCCACGATGTCGTCAAGCCTGGTCCAGGGAAGCTGCTTCATTAGACTGTGAAATACGCTATTCTGATGCCGCATGGCGTGGACTCCTTCCGTGTCTCGAACGTGTGCGAAGCGCTCGAAACGCAGAAGAATCCACGTCATGCACCCTGTCCACAAAAAACAAACCGGACAGCCGTGGGCTTGTCCCGGCCATCCACGTCTTTCTTTGATGAGGGCGCCAAAGACGTGGATGCCCGGGACATAGGCGAGCGGAAGCGACGCCGTTCTTCGAACGGCTATGCCCGGGCATGACGAAGGAGATTGTATCTACGCCCGTGCCTATTCCACCGCCGCGTACACGAGGTCACGCACCAGCGTCCGCGTGTACTGACGCTGGCCGGGGCCCTGCATCATGAACACGGCGAACAAATCCTCCTGCGGATCGATCCAGAAGAACGTGCCGGCCATGCCGCTCCAGAAGAACTGTCCGGCCGAGCCGAGGAACGGCGCGATGCCGGCCTGGCGGCGCACGGCGAAGCCGAGGCCGAAGCCGTGTCCGGGTGGCACCAGCTCGCCATTGATCTTCACCTGCGGAGACAGATGATCGGAGGCCATCAGCTCCAGCGTCTTGCGGCCGATGATGCGCTCTCCATCCAGCGTGCCGTTGTTGAGCAGCATCTGGCAGAAGCGCGCATAGTCCATGGTGGTGGAGACCAGCCCGCCGCCGCCGGATTCCATCGCGGGCTTGTCCAGCATGTTGAAGAGCTTGACGTCCTCGCCGCTCCACGGATCGGTCGGGAACGCCTCGGCGAGGCGGCCGGCATTCTCTTCGCCGGTGAAGAAGGCGGTCTCGGCCATCTGAAGGGGTGCGAAAATGCGCTCGGTGAGATAGGCACTGAGCGTCTTGCCGCTGACGACCTCAATGATGCGGCCGAGAATGTCGGTGGAGCGGCTGTAGTTCCATTCCGCGCCGGGTTGGCAGACCAGCGGCAGTTCCGCCACCATCGCGGCGTGCTCGGCATTGGTGATCTTGCGGCTACGCAGCCGCGATTCCTTGTAGAGCTGCTGCACCAGGCTGTTGCCGGTGTGGTCATAGGTGATGCCGGAGGTGTGACGGAGCAGGTCCTGCACCGTCATC